>NZ_JBBCWZ010000002.1:0-131411 GCF_037145695.1 Acinetobacter sp. USHLN143 | reverse complement strand
TGATAACCGCTATGCGTGGACAAAGATAGGTGATGTTCATGCGGTTGATGCAATAAGATTAAAACGAGTTAATGTCATGGGGTGTTTGCTTTCAACGGGGAAACTGGTGACAAGCTGTTTACAAGAGTCAGTGACAAGTACTTGGTTTTATGCCTATTTAACTGGAATAGCTCAACAAGTAAAACAGACGTATAACCTTCCATTGGTTCTTATTGTTGATAATGCCTCGATTCATAGAAGTAAAAAGATGGCTGATTACAGAGAGCTACTTAAAACTAACTTTTCGACGAATCTGTATTTTATTCCAGCTTATAGCCCTGAGTTAAATCGAATCGAGATGGTATGGAAGCAGATGAAATATTATTGGCGAGATTTTCAAGTCATGACAGCTGACAAAATAGAGCAATGGGTGGAGAAAGTATCAAACCAATTCGGAAAAGAATACATGTTTACTTTTTAATGACAACTTAGTGAATGTATTTCCATTACATGTCAGCCTAATTGGAATTTAAAAAAATTAATACAGTCAATTTTAAATAAAGCTGGATGTAAAATAATTTCTAATGTTGAAAAAACTATTGGAGGTGAAATTGGTGCTGAAGCTGAATTACCAAGTATTTTAAAAGTTAGTATTAAATTAAGTAGTGAGAAAAAGTATAATGAAGAAAATACCTGCATACTTGATTTAGATGATATAAATCAAGTGATTGACTTACTTAAAAAAATTAATTTCGAGAAATATATAATTTTAGAAGACTTTCATTACCTACAACCAGAAACACAAAAATCTTTTGCTTATGCACTCAAAGCATTTCAAGATAATTCTAATATTACATTTATTATAATTGGAATTTGGTTAGAAAAAGATAGACTAACTGTTTTAAATGGGGAACTAAGTGGGAGAATTCAATCAATAAATGCAGACTATTGGTCAGCTACAGATCTTACAAAAGTCTTTGAAAATAGTGAGCGCCTATTAAACGTTAAGTTCAACTCTGCTTTCAAAAACCTTCTAATTGAATTATGCCGAGGAAGTATTTTTATCTTTCAACAAATTTGTGCTGAAGCATGTACACAAAGTGGAATATATAAAACTCAACCTGAAATTAAACATGTTGGAATGGGATTTGATGTCTATTCTGAAATAAAGAATATTCTAAGTGTTCAAAACTCCCGCTATGAGAAATTTCTTACAGAATTTAGTGGGGGCTTTGGGGACACTGAATCTCAACCATATAAAATGATTATAATAGGTTTAATTATTGCCGAAGAAAAAGACTTGAATCGAGGTATTTATACACAAGCGTTATTACGTTTAATAAAAGACTATTTAGTTAAAAAAATATCTTTACCCCAAATGTCCGTATTTTTATCTCGAATAATTGAATTACAAACAAAAATTGATATAAAACCAACTGTAATTGAATATAATTCAAATGCAAAACAGATCCAAATCGTGGATAAAGCTTTCGTAATTTGGAGAGCATTCCAAGAAAAAGATGACTTATTAGAACTGTTAGATGAAACTTTAAGCATCTGACTTTCACCTTCTGAATTTTCCAAGTACAATACCCCGCTAGTCGAGGGATGCTGCGACGTTTTACAGGTACTAAATGTAAAATCGCTAGGCTCGACCATCGGTCAGATATTCGTTCTGATCAACAACGGCATCCGCGAACAGAACGATCCAATCTATTTTTTCCTAGGAGATCCTGATGAACGCGGTTACTGCTTCATTTACAGATTACAAAGTTGCTGATATTTCACTTGCTGATTACGGCCGTAAAGAAATTAAACTTGCAGAAGCTGAAATGCCAGCCCTAATGGGTCTGCGTAAACGCTATGCCTCTGCTAAACCACTTGCTGGCGCTAAAATCTTGGGTTGTATCCACATGACAATCCAAACCGCTGTTCTTATTGAAACACTGGTTGAATTAGGCGCTGAAGTTCGTTGGACTTCATGTAACATTTTTTCGACTCAAGACCATGCTGCTGCTGCAATCGCTGCTGCGGGCATTCCTGTATTTGCCTGGAAAGGTGAAACTGAAGAAGAATACATGTGGTGTCTTGAACAACAAATCAATGTAAATGGCACGCCTTGGGATGCTAACATGATTCTTGACGATGGCGGTGATTTAACGCTACTTGTTCATGAAAAATACCCAGAAGTGATTGCAAGAATTCACGGTGTAACTGAAGAAACAACGACAGGTGTTCAACGTCTGTACGAAATGCTTCGTGATGGCACTTTAAAAGTTCCTGCGATCAACGTAAACGACTCAGTAACGAAATCTAAAAACGACAACAAATACGGTTGCCGCCACTCACTGAACGATGCAATCAAACGTGGTACAGATATGCTTCTATCTGGCCGTCGTGCACTTGTGATCGGTTACGGTGACGTAGGTAAAGGTTCTGCGCAATCACTTCGTCAAGAAGGCATGATTGTACGCGTAACTGAAGTTGATCCAATCTGTGCAATGCAAGCATGCATGGACGGTTACGAAGTTGTATCTCCATACAAAAATGGCGTGCAAACTGGTAAGAAAGAAGACATCAATGTTGACCTTCTTCAAAACACTGACCTGATCGTGACTACAACGGGTAACTACCACGTTTGTGATTCAGCAATGCTTGATTCATTAAAAGCGGGTGCTGTTGTATGTAATATTGGTCACTTCGATACTGAAATTGATACAGCTTACCTACGTGGCTACAAGTGGGTTGAAGTTAAACCTCAAGTACACCAAGTGTATCGTTCAGAAAATGAAAATGATTACCTGATCCTTCTTTCTGAAGGCCGTTTGGTGAACCTGGGTAATGCGACTGGTCACCCATCACGTATTATGGATGGTTCATTTGCCAACCAGGTATTGGGTCAAATGCATTTATTCGCTGAGAAATTTGCTGATCTTCCAGAATCTGAAAAAGCTGCACAAATTCGTGTAGAGCTTCTTCCTAAGAAATTAGATGAAGAGGTTGCTGCTGCGATGGTTGCTGGTTTCGGTGGTGTCTTGACTCAACTGACTCAAGAACAAGCGGATTACTTAGGTGTTCAAGTTGAAGGTCCATTCAAGTCGGATGCTTATAAATACTAATTTTTGTTTTTACCTCTCCCTAGCCCTCTCCTAAAAGGAGAGGGAAACTTCTATTGTGAAAATAGTTAGAGGGTAAGTTTTAAAGACTTTAACTATCGTAATGGAAGTCCCTTCTCCCTTTGGGAGAAGGTTAGGATGAGGGCAATCCAAAATTACAAGTATTTATAAAAAGGATTTGAACATGTCTAAACAGATTCCAATTTCATTTGAATTCTTCCCGACCAAAACTGATGTAGGTGCGGGAAAACTCAAAGTTGTGCATCAAGAGCTACAACTCTTAAATCCAGAGTTCTTCTCTGTGACCTATGGTGCTGGCGGTTCGACCCGTGAACGCACCCTGTCTACCATCAATGACTTTAATGGCAAAGGCGCACCTGTCGCCCCTCACCTGTCTTGTATTGGCGATGATAAGGCACGTATTGCAGAACTTCTAGACCTGTACAAATCTCAAGGTATTGACCGCATTGTTGCCCTGCGTGGTGACTTGCCTTCTGGTCAGGTCGGTTTGGGTGAATTACCTTATGCAGCTGATCTGGTTCGCTTTATCCGTGAACATTCAGGCGATCATTTCAAGATTGAAGTCGCAGCTTATCCGGAAATGCATCCTCAGGCTGAAAGCTTTGACAAAGACATTCAGCACTTTGTTGATAAAGTTAATGCGGGTGCCAATGCGGCATTAACCCAGTTCTTCTTCAATCCAGATGCTTATTTCTACTTTGTAGATCGCATCCAGAAAGCAGGAATCGATATTCCAGTTGCGCCAGGCATCATGCCAATTACCAATGCCAGCAACCTGATTCGCTTTGCTGATGGTACCGGCGCTGAGATTCCACGCTGGATTCGCAAGCAACTGGCAACCTATGGTGACGATACTGCTAGCATTAAAGCCTTTGGCCATGAAGTTGTGGTTAAATTCTGTGAGCGTCTGCTTGCAGGTGGTGCGCCAAGCTTGCATTTCTACACCATGAACACTACTGACCCGACCCGTCAGCTGGTCACCGATCTTGGTTTAGCTTAAGCCTTTTATTTCACCGATTTTTTGAGTAGAACGATCAATGCCACGTTTTTATATAGATGCTGATTTAACTGTTGATGTCAGCCTTGAGCTTACGGAAACTGTATTTCATCATTGGGTAAAAGTTTTACGCGCGCAAGTCGGTGAAAGCGCGACCCTGTTCAATGGACAGGGTGGCGAATATGACGTGACTTTAACCGAAGTTGCTAAAAAATCAGCCACCGTCTCGGTCAATACATTTAGTCCTGCCAATCGCACACCCAAGTTTCAGGCTTTACTCGGTCAAGTAATGAGTAAAGGCGACCGCATGGATTATGCGATTCAGAAAGCAGTCGAACTGGGCGTTTCCGAAATTCAGCTGCTGACTTCGGATCGTTGTGAAATGCGTTTAAAGTATGATCGCGACCAGAAAAAACTAGATCACTGGCAAGGCATTGCTATTGCGGCTTGTGAACAATGTGGTCTGAATATTGTGCCTAAAATTTTAGCGCCCATATCACTTGAAAAATGGCTGGATACTGAACTACCCAACACCAAACTGGTTTTGGCACCCAATAAAGATGAAACAGATGTACTGGCAGAGGCGACCTTGGATCTTGTCCTATTGATCGGCCCTGAGGGTGGCCTGAGTGAGGCGGAAATTAGTACCGCAAATCAAAAAGGTTTTCTTAACTGGTGTATCGGCGAGCGCGTCCTGCGTACCGAAACTGCTCCTGTTGTTGCCCTGTCAATTTTAAATTATGTGCTTTAGTTCATCGGATGAGTAAAAATTTGTCTTTAATTTTGTTGATTTTTATTTTTAAGACATCTAATCTCGACTAAAGAATAACAAATACTTATTAATTGATTTCACACATTTCCTGGGGTTTTTATAACAACAATGCACAAGGACGAAAACCGTTTAGGATGAATACAGGCATTGAATCACATGGTTGATAATCAGGACGACTATATTCAACAGCATTTACATGATGCTCAGATTGCGAACACGCTTCGTCATAGTCGCTATTTTTTGCTCAGTATAATGGTGATCTGCCTTTATATTTTTTGTATTTATCACATTCAATATAGCCCGTCTAATACGTATTTTAATACCTGGTTTATTCTGACAGAATTTCTGGTCAGCATGTGTTGGCTGGTAAGTACGCTGTATTTTAAACCTGAACAATATAACCAGAAAAGTGCACATCGCTGGTTACAGATACAGAGTCTGGCTGTTGGCATCAGTATCGCGGCAGGTATTTTTACGATTTATTATTATTTGCCACAGGCCAATCCTGCATTTGAAGATATTGAAGCACTGACCTTGTCTGCCTTGTTGCTGATTGTTACCCAAGCTTTCGGTTTAACCTACCTGACCCAGAAACTCAGTTATTTCTGCCTGGCATTTCTACCTTCTTTACTGCCCTTTTTACTGTCGCAAATTTATCATATAGGTCATTCCAATCCGTTCTTTGCGCTTGCCTTAAATTTCGCCATGATTGTGATTTTGCTGTGCGCGACGAGTAGTTATCGAATTCACAGCCGCACCTCACGTCTGTATGCGGAAAATGATATTCTGGTGAAAAATGCAGAACAGCAAGTACACTGGACTGATGAACTGTGTCAGCAACTCAAAACTGAAGTCAATAAATCTAAAGATATTGAACTGCAATTACAGCTTAGCAATCAATTGCTGGAGCAAAAGGTACGGGAACGTACCTATGATATTGAACAGATCAATCATGACCTGAAAAATCAGCAGCAGAATCTGGAACTTGCACATGAAATTGCTGGTATTCGGCCATGGGACTGGAATATTCAAGAGCGCAGCATCACCTTAACCAATCATAAAGACGAAAAGATTCTGCGCGATTCCAAAGATCACCATCTGCAATTACAGTATCTGATTCACCCTGAAGATCTGGACTATTTTAAGCGCAATATGAAACAGCATCTGCGTGGCCAGATTGAACGCTATGATGCTACTTACCGAATCAAGCTCAGTGAAGGTGGCTGGAGTTGGGTGCATGATATTGGCCGGGTGATCAGTCGTGATCCTAAAAATAAAAAACCCTTGCGCATGGTCGGGATCCGTCGTGATATCCAGCAGGAACGTCTGTCTCAAGAACGTTTAAAGCTGGTGGCCAGTGTACTGGAACAGGCTGCGGAAGGCATTTTCATTCTGAATCCTGATTTGGATTATATCGATGTCAATCCTCACTACGAATACCTGAGCGGTTTTGAGCGTGACCAGATCATCGGTAAATCCTTATTTGATATTGCGGTGCAAAATAAATCCCAGCAACGTACTTTTCAGGCCAATATTGTCAAACAGATTCAAAAGATTGGCTCTTATGATGGAGAGGTCTATGCCAAATTTCTGTCTGGCAAAGAGTCGACCTTATGGCTGCATATTAATGCCGTGACTGATGATGAAGGCCGGATTACCCATTATATTGGCATTGTCTCGGATCTGACTGAACGTAAATTACAGGAACAGCGCCTGTCCTATCTGGAAAATTATGACACGCTGACCGACTTACCAAACCGCTTCTACTATAACTATCAGCTACATCAATATCTGGTTTCGCAAAAAGACTCTATTAAAGAGATGGCTGTGATTCGACTTAACATCGACCGTTTCCGGCCATTAAATGAATACCTGTCCAATAACGGCGGTGATGAACTTTTACGCCAGGTGGCGCAGCGGCTGCGGATGACCAATGCAGAAGCGCTATTTGTGGCACATCTAAATGGTGATGATTTTGCGATTCTCTATGAAATCTCACATATTCGCCCTTCAGTTCAACACCATTGTGAACGCATCGCTCAGGCCTTTAGCAGACCATTCAATATTTACGGTCAGGATCATGTGATTACCCTGTCCATGGGCGTGGCATTCTATCCTGATCATGGCCGTCAGCTGGATTATTTAAATAACTGCGCCGAACAGGCATTGAATGAAGCCAAAAATCTCGGTGGCAACACCATTCACTTTTATTCCAGTGAAAATCATTCATTACAGAACAAAGGAGTTTTTCTGGAACGGGATTTGCGTAAAGCGATCCAGAATAATGAGCTGATTGTCTATTATCAGCCTAAAATCAATTTTAGCGATCAAAGCATTTATGGCTTTGAAGCGCTGATTCGCTGGAACCATCCAGAAAAAGGCATTATTGCACCAGGCCTATTTATACCGTTAGCGGAACAGACCAGCCTGATTTCAGACATTGGCCGTCTAGTGATCCAGCAGGCCGCTAAACAGATTCGCCAATGGAATGATCTGGGCTTTAATCATATTTGTGTATCAGTCAATATCGTGGCGCAGCAATTGCGCCGTGGTCAATTGCTCGATGATCTGGATCAGGCCATTGCAGACAACCAGATTTCTGGCGCCAGCCTGGAGCTGGAAATTACCGAATCTTCTTTAATTGAAAATTCGGAAGCGGTCAAAAACCTGCTGAATGAAATCAAACAGCGACATATTCATATTGCCGTAGATGATTTCGGCACAGGTTATTCTTCCCTCTCCTATCTTACTGATTTCCCGATTGATACCTTAAAAATTGATCGCAGTTTTGTTTGCAAGATTGGGGAAAACAAGCAGGCAGCCATTGTCAGTGCCATGGTGGCCATGGGTAAAGCCATGGGCATGACCGTGGTCGCGGAAGGCATCGAGACCGAAGAGCAGCTAGAATATTTACGTGATTTAGACTGTGATATTGCCCAAGGCTACTTATTTTCCAAACCGCTTCCTGAGCAGGATGCAACCGCTTATTTAGTGCGAGACAAGACGCATCAGACTTATATACCCCAAGTCTAAGTCCATACCCCACCACAATAAGTTTGTTGGAAAAACGGCCGTCTTTGTCTGTCCGAACTGGCTAACAAATGGTATATTCAGGAACATAAATAAATTCTTTGCCCGCTGACCGGGTAATCTTTACAACGATCGAGAGACTGATGGACGAACAATCTTTAAAGCAACAGGCCCTTTACTATCACGAGTTTCCTACCCCGGGGAAAATCAGCGTTACACCAAGCAAACAATTGGTCAACCAACGTGACTTGGCCCTTGCTTACTCGCCTGGCGTAGCTGCACCATGTCTTGAGATTGAACGCGATCCTTCAACTGCTGCATTGTATACGGCTCGTGGCAACCTGGTTGCTGTAGTGACCAACGGTACTGCCGTGCTTGGCTTGGGTAATATTGGTCCTTTGGCTTCTAAACCAGTGATGGAAGGTAAAGGCGTATTATTCAAAAAATTCGCTGGCGTTGATGTATTCGATATCGAAATTGCTGAAAATGATCCAGACAAAATTGTGGATATTGTCGCTGCATTAGAACCGACTTTTGGCGGGATTAACCTTGAAGATATCAAGGCGCCAGAGTGTTTCTATATCGAGCAAAAATTGCGTGAACGCATGAATATTCCAGTATTCCATGATGATCAGCACGGTACTTCGATTATTGTCGGTTCTGCGCTCCTCAACGCGTTACAAATCAACGGTAAAAAAATTGAAGACATCAAGATCGTGGCTTCAGGCGCGGGTGCTGCTGCACTGTCTTGTTTAAATCTGCTTTGCGCTCTGGGTGCTAAAAAAGAGAACATCATCGTTGCCGATTCACGCGGTCTGCTGACTACACATCGCGAAGGCCTGGATGAATCTAAGAAAGCCTATGTACAAGACATTGAAGCTACTCAGCTTGGTGACGTGATTTCAGGTGCAGACATGTTCCTTGGTCTTTCTGCTGCGGGCATTTTGACCAAAGAAATGGTCAAGGTCATGGCTGAAGATCCGATCATCTTTGCCTTGGCGAACCCGGATCCAGAAATTCTGCCTGAACATGCGCATGAAGTTCGTGATGACGTGATCATGGCGACTGGTCGTTCTGACTATCCGAACCAGGTGAATAACGCACTGTGCTTCCCGTACATCTTCCGTGGTGCGCTGGACGTTGGCGCAACCACCATTAACGAAGAAATGAAAATTGCCTGTGTCCACGCGATCGCGCGTATGGCACACGTTGAGGCTGATGCGGCGACTTATGGTGAAAAATCAGCATCATTTGGCCGTGAATACCTGATTCCGGGTCCACTGGATCAACGCTTGATCCTAGAGATTGCCCCTGCTGTTGCACAAGCAGCCATGGATTCGGGCGTGGCAACACGTCCAATCACAGATTTCTCGCATTATCGTCAACGTTTGTCTGAGTTTGTCTACAACTCTGCATTCATGATGAAACCAATTTTTGAACAGGCTAAATCTGATCCTAAACGTATTGCCTATGCGGAAGGTGAAGACCTGCGTGTACTTCGCGCAGTTCAAATCGCGGTAGATGATGGTTTGGCAATTCCAATTTTAGTGGGTCGTCCAGCTGTAATTGAAGCCAACATCAAAAAGTTGGGCCTACGTCTTGAAGATGGCGTGAATATCACGATTGTTGATCAGGAAAAGAACCCGAACTATGAAATGTTTGCAGATGATTACTACAACATCATGCAGCGCAAGGGTGTAACGCCTGAATACGCACAGCGTGAAGCACGTCGCCGCTCTACCCTGATCGCAGCGATGCTTGTGAAACATGGCATGGCAGATGGTATGCTGTGTGGTACGTATTCAAGCTATGACATTCACCTGGACTTCGTCAGCAACATCATTGGCAAGAAAGATGGTCATAATACCTTCTTTACCCTAAATGCCTTGATGCTTGAAGACCGTAACTTGTTCATTGCCGATACCTATGTCAACACCAATCCAACAGCTGAACAGCTGGCTGAAATGACCATTCTGGCCGCTGAAGAAGTTCGCCGTTTTGGTATGACACCACGTATTGCCCTGCTGTCTCACTCAAGTTTCGGTTCAGACCAGCATGATGCCAGCGCGCAAAAAATGCGTAAGGTATATGACATCCTGTCTGAAATTGCGCCTGAGCTGGAAGTTGAAGGTGAAATGCACGGTGATGCTGCTCTGGATGAAAACATTCGTCAGTTTGCATTCCCGAATTCACGTTTCAAAGGCTCTGCAAACTTGCTGATCATGCCAAATCTGGATGCTGCCAATATCTCGTTTAACCTGTTAAAGGCAACTTCAGGCAACAACGTAACGATTGGTCCAATTCTGTTGGGTGCTGCGAAACCTGTCCACATTTTGACGCCGACTGCGACCACGCGCCGTGTGATCAACATGACTGCACTGACTGTTGCTGAAATCCAGCAAGCAGAACAAGATGCACTTTAAGCCAATGACAAGATAACGACGCATCAGCCTCGTTTCTTAACTTGAGAAAACCTCTATTCTGTAGCATGATGCTTGTAAGAATAGAGGTTTTTTCATGCAAGTTTATTTAGTAGGCGGCGCAGTTCGAGATCATTTGCTCGGACACCCCTATCACGAAAAAGATTATGTAGTCGTTGGTGCAACCCCCGCGCAAATGCTTGACTTAGGCTATCAGCCCGTAGGCAAAGATTTCCCTGTTTTTCTACATCCCCAAACAAAAGAAGAATATGCACTGGCGCGTACCGAACGTAAATCTAGCGCCGGTTATCATGGTTTTGAGTTTTATACCGATGTCAGCGTTACGCTAGAGCAGGATCTGATTCGTCGCGATCTGACCATTAATGCCATGGCCATGGATGATGCCGGCCAGGTTTATGACCCTTATGGCGGTCAACAGGATCTGGAAAACCGGATTCTACGTCATGTTTCCGATGCCTTTATCGAAGATCCATTGCGCGTACTGCGAATAGCCCGTTTTGCTGCCCGTTATACGAGTGCAGGTTTTGTGATTGCCGATGAAACTTTGGCGTTAATGCAACGCTTGACTGAATCGGGTGAATTAAATGCATTGACACCGGAACGTGTATGGAAAGAAACTTCGCGTGCATTATCGGAACGTCATGCTGATGTGTATTTTGAAGTATTACGTCAATGTGGTGCTTTAAAGGTACTCTTCCCTGAGATTGATGCCTTATATGGCATTCCACAGCGCCCTGAATATCATCCGGAAATTGACTGTGGCATTCACACGATGATGTCCTTGCAGCAGGCGTGTCGTCAAAATTATAGTCTGGATGTACGTTTTGCCGTTTTAGTGCATGATTTAGGCAAGGCTTTGACGCCGCTTGAAGAATTACCGCGACATATCATGCATGAAGAGCGAGGCATCAAGCCAGTGAATGACCTGTGTGACCGTTTAAAAGTGCCGACGTATACCAAGCAGCTGGCTTTGGCTGTGTGCAAAGAGCATCTGAAATGCCATCAGGCCTTCAATCTTAAGCCGGGAACCTTATGGCGATTATTGCAACGTCTGGATGTGTTACGTCGCCCTGAACGTGTCGAAGCTTTTGTACAGGCCTGTGAATGTGATTCACGTGGCCGTCTAGGTCTGGAAGATCGTGCTTATCCACAAGCCCAATACGTCCTTGATGCAATGCAGACCGTACGTGCCATCAAGGCACAAGACCTGCCTGCCGATATTCAGGGACCGGATATTGGCGAAATGCTGATTGAACGACGGATTCAGGCACTTGGTGAGCTTAAAGCACAACAAACCGCAACAATTGAATAATAAAAAAAGCACCTTCGGGTGCTTTTTTTATAGCTTAATTTCTCTTTATCAAAAAAGGAATTAAAACTATCTAATTCGCTGGATCAGGAAATATCTGCCGGAAAAGTAATCACCTTTTCCAGTTTCATTTGATTAGTTGCAATCATCAATAAACGGTCAATTCCCAAGGCAATCCCTGAACATTCCGGCATCTTCGGTAAAGCCGCCAGTAAATATTCATCGATGGGCATGACATGCAAGCTAAGTTTGGCTCGTTCAGCATTATCTGCCTCAAAGCGCGAACGTAATACGTCAGCATCAATCAGTTCATCATAAGCATTGGCCAATTCTAAACCTTCGATATACAGCTCAAAACGTGCGGCGACCAGTTCACCCTCTTCATCGATTCGGGTTTTGGCCAAAGAAGCCATTTCAGGGGGGAAATCGGTCAGGAATACTGCGGTATCAAACCCCAGACTCGGTTCAACCATATGTGAAAATAACAAGTCGATATAGCCAAGACGGTCATTTCCCAGATCCAGATTAAGACCAACGCGGCGGCAGCAGTCTTTCAGTTCCTGCAAAGTTGCCTGAAGCGGATTGAGATCCAGACGATCCATAAAAGCGTGTTTATAACTCAGAATAGTCGGACGGATTTCACCAAAACGTGCTTTCAAAGTCACATTCAGCAAATCCGATACTTCAAACATCAGATCTTTTAAGCTAAATCCCGGGCGATACCATTCCAGCATGGTGAATTCGCTATTGTGCTTGCGTCCATGCTCATCATTGCGGAAGACCTTACAGATTTGGTAAATGGGTCCACTACCACTGGCCAATAAGCGCTTCATAGCAAATTCGGGTGAGGTCTGCAAATAATGCGTATTCAGTTTACCCAGCACATGGCGCTGTGCCTGTACCGAGGCTAAATGCACATCGGTCACACCGGCTTGAGACAAAATCGGTGTTTCCACCTCTAATACATCCCGCTCAGCGAAAAATTGACGGATTTGACGATATAAGGTCGCCCGTGCACGCATGGCTTGAAGGTCACAAGTGGGTTGATACGTCATCGTCATGCCTTCGGCCCACCATGTGCTGCCCACTCACGACGCAGCGGATAGGTTTTACGTAAATGATCAAATGCCTGCTGATCGATTTTGCCTTCTTTGAGACAGGCACGTAGATTGGCATCATCACGAGCAATGTCATAAATTTGGGATAAATGCTGTTGCAATGCCATTTTTAAATCCTGCCCCTGAAAAAACTGCTCACAGATAGGCAGCTGGGTTTCAAACTGTTTATTAGCTGCAAAACCGAAAGTTTGACAAAAAGCCTCATAGATCATCTGGGTACCACGTGCCTTGCCTTCTAGGCTATAGCCGGCAATATGCGGAGTCACCAAGGTGACCAGATCCAGAAGTTCTGCTGAAATCACCGGCTCATGCTCAAAAACATCCAAAATCGCGGTGCGATGTGTCGCCTGTATATCCTGGATCAGCGCGGCCTCTTCAATAACAGGCCCACGTGCTGAATTAATCAGGATTGCGTCAGGCTGCATTTGTGCCAATGCAGCAGCATTGAATAAATGATAAGTCGGATATGCGCCTGTTGTAGTTAAAGGGACATGAATCGAAATTGCATCCGCCTGCTGTAATAATTCATGAAATTCAACTTGATCAACCTGCTCTCTTTTCACCAAAGGATCATAGCCAATCACGCGCCAGCCCAAGAGCTTCGCCATGTAGACCAGTCGGGTTCCAACATTACCCAAACCGACAATACCCAAGGTAAATGTCGCATTGGCATCGAGTAATTCAGGACGCACCTGCAATAACGCGGTAATCACATATTCAGCCACTGCTTGCGCATTACAGCCGGCCGCATTACTCCATTGAATCCCATGCTGTTCTAATGCAGCAATATCCAAATGATCTGTGCCAATGGTGGCACTACCCACAAATTTAATCGAACTATTCTGTAGCAGTACTTCATTGACCTGAGTCACTGAACGTACCAACAGGCTATCGGCATCTTTGACATCATCTGCGCTTAAGGTTCGCCCTGCACGATGTTGAATATCACCAAATTCGGAAAAGAAATAATCGGTAAATGCCAGATTTTCATCTGCGACAATTTTCATAATGAGATCCATATGATGCTTGGACGTATGATAGCGCGTTGACGCCTCTGACTCTATATTTGGCCGATACGTCCATTTTTCAAGATTTTATGAATTAAGTTCAGGACTGAAGAATTTAATATTCAAGATCTGCAGCCTAAAAAGAAAAACCCCAATCTTTCGACTGGGGTTTTTAAAATTTGGCGGAAGCGGTGAGATTCGAACTCACGGAGGACTCACACCCTCGTCGGTTTTCAAGACCGGTGCATTAAACCGCTCTGCCACGCTTCCTTGGCCGCCATCATATAAATAAATTAGATTTTTGGCAATAAAATTTAGCGAAACTTCTATAAAAAGCAGCTTATTCAGCTAAAAATCATCCGAAATCAAAGCCAATCTGAGTATTTTCATTCAAAGATTTTAGTATTGCAATGATCTTGAGTTGAATTTAACTCAGTAGAGAATGATGAGAGAAATAATCACATTCAGCATCAAGTAGATCAACAACTGAAAAAATATTGAGACATAAAAAAACCCAGTCAAATAGACTGGGTTTTTAAAATTTGGCGGAAGCGGTGAGATTCGAACTCACGGAGGACTCACACCCTCGTCGGTTTTCAAGACCGGTGCATTAAACCGCTCTGCCACGCTTCCATGGCCGACATGATATAAACAAAAATCACGCTTGGCAAATATTTTTATACTTTCACTGCATCAACTGCACAAAATAAAATCAATTCCATTAATCTGCTGAATTTTCTGACTTTTCATAACGAATTGAATTGATGAACCAGAGTTTTTTGCCGGAGGGGGTCAATACCTCGGCCTCATCATCGACCTGCTTGCCCAATAACGCGCGTGCCATCGGTGAACTGATCGATATATGCTGCGGATGATGATCATAAATTTCATCTACACCAACAATGCGTAAAGTTTTTTGTTCGCCTTCTTCGTTTTCAATTTCTACCCAAGCACCAAAATAAACCTTACCCTCCTGCTCCGGGGAAAAATCGATGATTTTCAGTTCTTCGAGGCGCTTGCCGAGATACCTGACCCGTCGATCAATTTTACGCAAAATTTGCTTGTTATATTGGTAGTCTGCGTTTTCAGAACGGTCGCCGAGACTGGCTGCCCAGTTCACTTTTTTGGTAATTTCAGGACGCTCTTCATGCCAGAGATTCTTAAGTTCTGCCACCAATTTATCGTGTCCAGCACGGGTGATTAAGTTGGATTTCATACGTCTTGCTGATCATATTTTCAGTGTTTTAACTTACAAACAGCTTATTTTATTTACCATTTTAACACAATGGCAAAATTCCAAAAAAATTAACTTTATATTTCAGTATCTTAAAATTATTTTTAAAAATAATTTGTGTACAAAATTTGACAATCGTTTTTTAGATCATTAATATGCCAGCAACTTCCGGAAATGCTTACTTTTTAATCTATGTAGTTTTTCTACATAATTATCTTTAAATCTCTTGTCATTTTGAATGACGTCATGACTGCCCAACCCTTATTGAATTTATCAAACTGTTAAAATTTCTGGCTTTATTGGCTGTGATTTTTAGGGCATAAATTACTTGTAGCGGAGACAACATGCACAGTAGTTCATCCACTGGGTCGAGGCTTTGCCTAAGATCTGTAATTTCTTCTCTCCCTTTGAAAGCACTTGTACTGAGCACTGCATTTATTCCCCTACACAGTATCAATGCAAGTAAGACCACACTTCAGTTTGATCATGTGGTCAATAGCAATAAGTTGACCGTGGTTGCGGTTGAAAATCCGACTACCGTATTCCAGGATGGACAACATCTGCATGGCTTCGGTTATGATCTGGTTCGTAACTATGCTAACAATCTGAATGTAAAACTCGATTTTAAAATCGTTCCTGATAATCAGACTGCCCTACAGTGGGTTGCTCAGGGTAAAGCCAATCTGGCTATGACGACTACTGATATACGCACCATTGAAAACAAGCGTTTGACGTCGTTCTCGGCCACTTGTGGCGATGAATCAATTCTGTCGAGTAATGGCTTGAATACCAATTTAAATCTGGTGTTTAAATCTGCTACAGATCCTTTGAGCCAGACGGCCAGTGCTTTTGTCTGCAAAGGCAAACAAAGTGGTGCCATTAAGCAGCTTGCTTCATTTTATAATCAGAATGTCGTGAAAGAGGAATCTTGGACCACCATTCAACGTGATTTGAACAACCGTCTGCCGATCTATGAAGCGAGTTTTAAACAGACAGCGCAGCAGTATGATCTGGATTGGCATTTACTGGCGGCCATTGGTTATCAGGAATCTTATCTGAAACCGAATTCAGTTTCTCCGACGGGTGTGCGTGGTTTGATGATGCTGACCAACAGTACAGCCAAAGCAATGGGCGTGAGTAACCGTACTGATCCGGCTCAAAGCATTCAGGGTGGTGCCAAGTATTATGATCAAATGCTTAGTCGCTATGATCATATTCCTTTTCCAGATCGAAACTGGTTTGCACTGGTGGCTTATAATATGGGCCCAGGTGCAGTGAATCAGTTGCAAAAGCGCATTCAGTCGCAAGGCAAGAACCCGAATAACTGGGTGAATTTATATGCCTATCTGGATCAAAATAAAGCCAATAATGGTCGCTACCGTCAAGCGGTACAATATGTGACCCGTATTCGTGCTTATCTGGAGCATATCAAGACCACACCACAATTGGTGAATATCTAAGCTGAAACCTTAGCGTTAATCAAAATGCCATAAAAAAAGCTTACCTCAGGGTAAGCTTTTTTGGTCTTCATTCAGGCTAATGTCTTAGCAGAATTAAGCCGTAGTATTTTCAAGCACTTTCTTGAACAAATCTTTTTGTTCCTGACTTGGCTTTGCAGTTTGAAGTGCCATCAATTGTGACATATCACCCTGTACTTTGATTTTGCCGGTCATGAAGGCCTGCATCGCAGCAGCCATATCAAATTCCAGGAAAACTTTACGTAGAGTTTCGCCATCCATATTCAGCGTGGTTTTGGCATTTGAAGACAAACCTTTCTTGATTGCCCCACCATCTAAAGATAGTTCAGTATTACCTGTAGTGTCCGCTACAACCAAATTAATCGCAAGGTTCGCCAAAGCTGGTGGCAAATTCAAATCGCCAGCTTGCGCAGTTAGAGTTTCTACAGTTGAAAACCAATCATCAGTTAAAAAAGCAGGCATGATCTTTCCTCAAATTATTTGTTCATTTGTGTCGACTATCCAGACGACATCATGTTGAAGCTATTATGCTTGTGCTTTGTTATATCATGATCATTAGCGCAAAGGCTAAAGAATTTTGTACGCGCCGTTCAATTTTTGTAGTTCTATTTTTATTTATGTTTATAAGCAGACATCAACCCGCAGGCTGATGTCTACACGTTCTAAAATTAGTCTGCAGCAAAGCCCAGATTGACCATATTGATCCGACGGTTCTCGCCTTCCACAGCTTCTTCAGTTGAATCACCGCCTTTGAAGTCGAATTCACGCTGACTGTCCAGCACTTCAAAATCAAATAATTCACGATCGACCAGCTGCGATGGCGAAACATTTTGCAATGCGCCAAAAATGCTGTGCAGACGTTTTGGATGTGCTTTATCCCAATCACGTAACATGTCATTGATAATTGCGCGCTGCAGGTTGTCCTGAGAGCCACATAAATTACATGGAATAATTGGAAATTGACGCATTTCTGCATATTTGATGATGTCTTTTTCTTCCACATAGGCCAGTGGGCGAATCAGAATGTTCTTTTTGTCTGAAGACAACAGTTTTGGTGGCATAGCTTTCAAGCTGCCGCCATGGAACAGGTTCAGGAAGAAAGTCGCCAGGATATCATCACGATGATGGCCTAAAGCAACTTTGGTCGCGCCAATTTCCTGCGCAAAACCGTATAAAGAACCACGACGCAAACGCGAACAGACTGCACAATAGGTTTTGCCTTCTGGCGTCAGTTTTTTGGTAATGCTGTAGGTGTCTTTTTCCAGAATGTAATACGGAATGTTATTTTCTTCTAAATAACGCGGTAGAACATCTTCAGGGAAGCCTGGCTGTTTCTGATCCAGATTCACAGCCACTACATCGAAATTGATCGGTGCGATGCGCTTGAACTGTAGCAGGATATCCAACAGGGTATAACTGTCTTTACCACCAGAAATACACACCATGACCTTATCGCCTTCTTCAATCATCTTGAAGTCACGAATGGCATGTCCGACCTGGCGGCGAAGCTTCTTCAACAAACGGTAGTAGGCTGAGCTTGTTGGCAGTTCAGGTTTGAAATTAAATCCTTGTTCGGACTCAACTGGCGAGTACATAGACGAGATTAACCCATAAAAAAAATACCGCGCAATTTTAGCCGATTCGGACCGCTATCGCATCAAAAGAATTTATTTTCATGAAAATGTCTTATTAGTTTCATTTTCATGTTTTATTTAGATTGATATATTGAACGATTGCGTTCATTTTTTAGTCAAGATGCTTATCTTTTGGACTTTTCCACAGTTGTCCACAAAAGCTGTGGATAACTTTGTGGATTGAAACAGACTTGACAACTTGTCCGGCTCAAAAGATAAGGCTTTTCTTTGAATTGATCATTTTTTGATCAATTTAATTATTAATAAAAATCAAATAGTTAACCCTGTCAAGCCTAAGGTTTTAAATTAAATCATATTTTTTTTTCTATCGCTAAAATGTAAAAAATGACTTGCATTTACAAACTCGTTTATAAATGCAGCGCACAAGTCTTTTCATTCCGTAATTTTTTGTTAAACTCTTTATTAAATTTTTCTCGCTTGTGTTTACTTAATATAAACAATGAAAATAAATGTGTATGTTTTGGGGGGTTATGGGATCAGTGGTTTGCTATTAGCAAGCTGTTGTCATTTTGCTTATGCTGGTCAAACGATCTATCAATTACGCGACAGTAATGGTAGTACTTTATTGACCAATAAGAAAAGTCGCTATAATCACCTGCAGGTAGAAAAGAAAACTTATTATCCCGACAGCAATATTCATAGTTATAGTAACTGGGGCTCGAGTGAAGCTTCCGTGTTACCTAGCTATAGTAAAAATAAAAATGCCTATGACTCGATCATCCGTCAGGCAGCACAAACCTATGGCGTGTCTGAAGGCTTGATTAAAGCTGTGATGCATACCGAATCCGGTTTTAATGTACAGGCACGCTCTCCAGTCGGTGCACAGGGCTTAATGCAACTCATGCCGGCGACTGCCCGTCGTTTTAATGTCAGCAACGCTTATGACCCGCAGCAGAATATTATGGCAGGTGCCAAATATCTGGCCTGGTTATTGAAACGCTTTAATGGCAATACCACTTTGGCACTGGCAGGCTATAATGCCGGTGAAGGTAATGTTGCCAAATATAAGGGCGTGCCACCGTTTCGTGAAACTCAGGACTATGTCCGTCGTGTCAGCAGCCGTTATCAGAACTTATATGCCCAAGGAATTGGCAATGCTAGTGCTGCCTATACAGCATCTTCTGGTACTGGCCGTGTGATTGCCAGTTCTGACAATTATTCGACTGAAACCACCACAGCTTCCTATATTCAGGCTGCTAAGTATCAGCGTCAGATCATTGCTCAAGCGGATGGCAGTTTCACCGATGCACCGGCAGGCTCTTATGCCACCGCGAATGCGTCAGCATCTGCAAAAATATATTTGAGTGAATAATTCCTAAACAGCTTTGTTTTTAAAGACCTATGTTTTAATTCGTACAAAAAATATCCTGTGTTTTTTGTAGCCAAATGCTATTTTTTCCTTGAATTCTTCTCGATTTCACCGCATATTGATTTCAATGATTTACATTTAATAATCAGATTATTTTTCTGTAATAAGAGGATTTCTCAATGATGCGGATTGGTTTGTTCTTGCTAACCAACCTCGCGGTACTGGTTGTAGCTGGCATTATCTTGTCACTCTTCGGTGTCGGTAGTTACCATGGCGCAGGTGGCTTGAATCTAGGCAACCTGTTGGTCATCTGTTTTGTGTTCGGTATGGTCGGCTCAATGATTTCCCTGTTCATGTCTAAATGGATGGCGAAAAAGACCACGGGTACTGAACTGATTGACCCGAATGCACCTCGTAACCAAGCTGAAGCCTGGTTGCTCCAAGAAGTTGCACAACTTTCTCAGCGTGCAGGCATTAAAATGCCGGAAGTGGGTATTTTCCCCTCTTACCAGTCGAATGCCTTTGCCACCGGCTGGAACAAAAATGATGCTCTCGTTGCGGTATCAACTGGCTTGCTTGAGCGTATGAACAAAGATGAACTTCGTGCAGTATTAGCGCATGAGATTGGTCATGTCGCCAATGGTGACATGGTCACTCTGGCACTAATCCAAGGTGTTGTGAACGCCTTCGTGATGTTCTTCGCACGTGTCGCAGGTGATTTTATTGACCGCAATGTCTTTGGTCGTGAAGAAGGTGAAGCCCCGGGTATTGCCTATTTCGTGATTACTATTGTGCTGGATATCGTGTTCGGTATCTTGGCATCGTCGATTGTGATGTGGTTCTCTCGTCACCGTGAATACCGTGCTGATGAAGCAGGTGCACGTCTGGCAGGTAAACAAGCCATGATTTCAGCATTACTGCGCTTACAGGCAGAATCTGAAATGCCAGATGCCATGCCGAAAGAAATGAAAGCATTTGCGATTTCTGCGGGTAAAGAAGAAGGCTTTAGCCTTGCTGCATTGTTCCAGACGCATCCAAGCATCGAACAACGTGTCGCTGCATTGCAACAACTTGATTGTGCTTAAGTAAAACTTTATTTTTGATTCAAAAAAAGCCTGCAATTGCAGGCTTTTTTATTGGATTCAATTATTCTTTAGCTGACCTATCATTGGCTGAACCATTGATACAGCGCCATAGCACCCCACCCGATCGCGAAGACAAATACAATCAGGAATAAAGTACCTAAAATATCGGGGATATGAATCCAGATCCAGGCCACCACGGGATTGCGCCAGAATGCTGATTGCTGTTGTTTGCGTTCCAGACTTTCATGCAAAAATGGATGCACCACATGTCGATCGCTATTAATCTGATATTCCTCGCGAATATGCAGGTGCACGACATCGAGCGCTTTGCGACTGGGCCGAATAAAAATATCAAAGACCGTGCCTGCCACCGGAATAAATCCTACTACCGCATCGATCGCCGCCATTTTCATCACTGGATTGAGTTTGGCACTCGGCACCCCAATCTGTTTGGCCTTATGAATGGCATAACAGGTCAGTACAAAACCGGCAATATCTCCAGCAACCGGAATCGTACTCAAAGCCGCGTCTGCCCCCACCCCTTGCTTGGTAAATGGAATACGCACCACGGAGTCCATCATATTGGCAAACTTGGCCAGATCACGTTCCAGACGTATCACCTCTTGTTGGCTTAGTTTTGGTTTTTGTCCAGACTCAGGCATAAGTTATTCCAGAAATAATGCTGATTTTCTTGAGCATAAAGTATTTTTTATACGCTGATGTATCAATCTGTGAATTAAAACAATAATTTGGAAGCCACAAATAAATACAGAATCACACCAGTAGCATCGCAGATAGAAGTCACCAACGGCGCCGAAGCACTGGCAGGATCAAGTTTGAGTTTATTTAAAATAAAAGGCAGACTCATACCGATCAGGCAGCCCATCAACACAATCCCGAGCATACTGATGGCCAACACCACTGCCACCATGATATCACCCCGAATATAACCCAGAATGGATACCGCAATCGCCATAGTGCCGCCTAAGCATAGCGCCACCAGAGATTCACGACTGAGCAGGTTAAACCAGTCCTTAAACTCGACATCGCCTGTGGCCAAGGCACGTACCATCAAGGTGGCTGATTGCGAACCGGCATTCCCGCCACTGCCCACCAAAAGCGGTAAGAAAAATACCAGCACGATATGTGCGGCAATGATCTCTTCAAAGTGTGCAATGCCGATTCCAGACAGTAGACTCCCAAAAACCAGTATCACTAGCCAAAAGACCCGCTTCTGATACAGGGTCAAAATCGGGGCAGTTTTCAGACTCAGCTCAGTCAACGGCGTCACTGCACCCGACTTTAAAATATCTTCGGTGGTTTCGGCTTCGACAATGTCCATAGCATCGTCATAAGTAACAATTCCTAAGAGTTTTTGCTGTGCATCAACCACAGGCAGAGCAATAAAATCATAGTAGGCCAAGGCTCGAGCTACAATTTCCTGATCATCTGTTACCTGGGCAGAAATCACTTCGCGTTGCATCACCTCGGCAATGCTCAGCTCAGGTAAGGCCTGAATGATCTGCCTTAGGGAAATCACACCGATCAGCCGTTCTTCTGCATCGACAATATAAATCAGATATAGGGTTTCCTGCCCGGCGGCCACCACACGTAAAGCCTGTATTGCTTCATCCATGGTTAAATCGGGTGAGAGCGTCACAAAACTTGAGCTCATCATGGCCCCAGCCGTGCCTTCCGGATAGATGGCCAGATCTGTGAGTGTCTGCTGGGATTCTTCAGACAAGGCGCTCATCAATTGCAGCTGTAGCGGCGGCGAAAACTGCTTATAAATATCGACAAAATCATCAGAAGGCATTGCGTCCAGAATGGGAACAAGTTCTGAAATAGATAGGTGCTTGGTCACGTTTAACTGCTGCCCTAGGGGCATAAAAGCATAGACCAAGCTTGATTCATTCAGTTCCCTTAAAATTTGGGCCTGTTGCCGAGCATCTAAACGACTTAAAATGCGCGCCTGATCGGCGACATTCAGCTGACTAAGTAAGCCTACAGCGATGTCGTGATTTTCAGAATGTAATTGTTGTTGGATATGCTGGATTTTTTCTGAAATTGTCGGCATAAGCAGCTCATTATAAAAGTCTGGCATTCAAGAGAGGTTTGTCCTGATCCCTATGTATCCTAATTTTTCATGTGAATAATTTTAATGATCATGCTGCAATATGACGATATTTTTTGTATAAATCAATTCCTCGATATTTAGCTAGAAAAAAGCCTGACTGAGTCAGGCTTGTTCACTTTCTAAAGATGGATGATCTATCACCACTGATTGAGAAACTGTTTTTTTAATCATCAGACCACGGATCAATACATACATAAAGGGAATAAACAGCAGTACCAGGACAGTGGCAAATAGCACCCCACCAAAAACACTACTGCCAATCTCCTGCCGGCTGATTGCACTGACGCCGGTGGCAAACATCAAAGGCAGTACGCCCGCTGCAAATGCAATGGAGGTCATGAGAATAGGACGCAAGCGTAAGCCCGCGGCCAGTATCGCGGCCTGAACCGGAGTATGACCTGCCCGCTCTGCTTGTGCGGCAAACTCTACAATCAAAATTGCATTTTTACAGGACAGACCGATGGTCGTCAGCAGGGCGATATGGAAGTAAATATCGTTTGCAAAACCGAACCAGGCACAGAACAGAATACTCCCTCCTACGCCCAGAGGAATCGCGGTCAACACCACAGCAGGAATCGTCCAGCTTTCATAAAGTGCCGTTAAACATAAGAAAATAAAGGCAATCGAAATTAGATACAAGAAAATAGCTTGCCCACTGCTGCGTTTTTCTTCTAGTGCAGCTCCACTCCAGGCCAAATTTACTCCGTCTTGTTCATCGACTAAAGCTTCGACATCTTGCATGGTTTGACTCGAAAATTGATCTTTGGGAATACCTGCATATACAGGCACGGCGTTATAGCCCATATAACGATTGATACTATTCGGTCCACCTTGCCAATTCAGCGTAGTGAATTGATTAAACGATAACATTTCGCCTGTGCTATTGCGGACATGCCAATGTGCCAAATCTTCAGGTTTAGAACGGAACTCCGCTTCGCCTTGCATGATGACCCGTTTGATTTGTCCACGATCAATAAAGTCATTGATATAGGTACCACTCCAAGCCGCAGCCAACGTACTGTTAAAACTTTGCTGAGGTACGGCATATTTGAGTAAACGTTCTATATCCAGTTTAATATTCAGCTCGGCACTTTCTTTGGGTACATCAAGTTGTAAATATTCAATCGATGATTTTGCTTTGGCACGGGTTTCAATCTCAGAGAAGGATTGCTGTAAAAACTCGCTACCCCTTGAATCTAGATCTTGTAACCAGAAGTCGACCACACGTCCATTACTTGACATAGAAGGCGCCATAAAGAAAATCTGGGCATTGGCATGATTGGCAAAGTGCTTTTGTGCACGATCTACAATGGCAAAGACGGTATCTTCAGGATTTTTACGCGCTGCCCAGTCCTTTAATACGACAAAAAGCTGACCACGATAAGGCCCAACTCCAACATTGTTTCCACTATACCAAATCCCAATGCTCTGGATGCGCTCAGATTCATGCTGCATTAAATAGTCTTGGACTTAACGCCCGACTTTTTCTATCTCAGAACGTGGTGCATTACCCGGCATCACAATTTGACCCATGACAAAGCCCATATCTTCCGTTGGCATCAAGCCTTCGGGCAAGGTTTTATAAAGCCAGCCAAAGCCTAAAACACATATACTAAATACAGCCAACATCGTCATTTTAAACTGCATGCTACGTGCAGAAAGCTTTTGGTAACGCATGGTGAGCTTATCCATGCCACGATTAAAACGCTTTGCCCATTTTGGTTGATGTGGTTGACGCTTTAGCAGTTGCGCTGCAAATGTAGGGGTGATGATAAGTGCTACCAATAAAGAAAGTAGCATTGCCACGACCAACGTGATGGAAAACTGACAATAGATGACCCCTGTCATACTGCCAAAAAATGCCATGGGAATAAATACAGCAGTTAAGACCAAAGTAATCCCGATCAATGCACCGCTAATTTCCTTCATTGACTTTAAAGCTGCAGCCTGAGCATCCAAATGTTCTTCATGCATCAAACGTTCAATGTTTTCCACTACTACAATGGCATCATCGACCAACAGACCAATCGCCAAAATCAGGGCAAACAAGGTAAAACTGTTTAAGCTCATTCCCAGTACATACAGCACCGCAAATGTGGCTAAAACTACAATCGGAATGGTGACTGCAGGAATAATAGTGGCGCGCCAGTTTTGCAGGAAGATAAACATTACCAAAACCACCAGTACCATCGCTTCAACCAGAGTTTTCGCGACTTGTTCAATTGAACTGGTAATGAATGGGGTTCTGTCCATGGTCATACGCAATTGATAATGTGCAGGCAAATTGGCTTGGGCATTTTTCAACACCGTTTGCATCTGCTCTGAAACCGCAATCGCATTACTCCGTGGCGCCAATTGAATCGATAATGCAGCGGATAAATGACCGTTGGTATAATTTAAATGGTTATAACTTTCTGCCCCTAACTCAACACGTGCAACATCTTTCAAGTACAGTACTGAACCTGAATCTGTTGTCTTCACAATGATTTCTTCAAATTCATCAATGCTACTTAAACGTGATCCCGCACTGACCTTGGCATTCATGTATTGATCTTGTGTTGTGGGTAATCCACCAATAGAACCAGACACAAGTGGTGCATTTTGTGTCTCGACTGCATTGCGAATATCACTCGGCATCAAATTAAATTGGCGTAGTTTATGTGGATTGAGCCAAATGCGCATCGCATAGCCTGCGCCATAAAGCTCCACTTCACCCATCCCGTCAATACGGGAAAAACGCGGTTCGACATGCACCATTAAATAGTCAGCAAGCTCTGTAGGTGTCGCCTTCCCTGATTCATCATATAAACTCAGTAATGCAAATTGATCATAACCTTGTTTATAAACAGCCACTCCATTTTGCTGGGTTTCTTCAGGCAATCGACTTAGCACACCATTGACCGCATTTTGCACTTGCAACAATGCCTGATCGAGATCCACGCCTTGCTCAAACGACAGGGCCAGATTTGCACGCCCCACGCTACTGTTGGACTGAAAGCTTTCCAAACCTTCAATGCCTTTTATCGCTTGTTCTAAAATTTGCGTGACCGATTGCTCAACGGTTTCCGCAGATGCACCACGATACCCCGCAGAAACACCTAACGCAGGTGCATCCATATTCGGCATATGCTCAATCGGAATTTTTTGCAGTGCAAAAATTCCTAATACCATCATGATAATGGCAATCACGGTTGCAAATTTAGGTCGATAAATAAAAAAGCGTGACAACATGAATAAAAATCCCCATCAGATGCATTCTCACGACACATTCTTGTATGAATAGATGATTTTTATAGCAATTTTCACACCATGCTGAAAACGCAACCAGTCATTGGACGAGTTTTGGCGATAAAAAAATCCCCGTATAAACGGGGATTTTTCAGCTCTAGAGTTTTCCTTTATTTTAAGCACGCGATTTTTTGATGATGAGTCGACGAATTAAAACATACATAAATGGAATAAAAATCAGCACCAGCAATGTTCCAAAAATGACACCACCAAATACACTCACGCCAATTTCCTGACGACTCACCGCACCAGCGCCTGTAGCAAAGACCAGCGGTAAAATCCCTGCGCCAAAAGCCAGAGAGGTCATCAAAATTGGACGTAGACGTAAAGACGCACCTTCTAGTGCGGCTTCTACTACCGATTTACCTTGTTGCTGCGCTAATGAAGCAAATTCCACAATCAGAATGGCATTCTTACAGGACAGACCAATGGTAGTCAGCAAGGCAATCTGGAAATAGATATCATTCGGGAAACCAGCCAGATAACTGAAAATAATATTGCCGCCAATCCCGAGTGGAATAGCTGACATCACGGCGGTTGGAATGCTCCAGCTTTCATATAAAGCCGCCAGACAGAGAAAAATAAAACCAATTGAAATCAGATACAGCCAGATCGCCTGATTATTGGACTGTTTTTCCTCGAAAGAAAGACCGCTCCAGACTACATCGACTCCCTCCTGCTCGGCAATCAAAGCTTCCACATCCTGCATGGCCTGGCCAGAACTGCTATCCTTAGCCCGATCCGCTTCCATTTGCAATGCGGTATAACCCATAAAACGGTTGACCACTTCAGGGCCACCACTCCAGCCCACTTGCGAGAAGTTGCTAAAAGGCACCATCTGATTCTGGTCATTGCGCACATGCCACTGCGCCAGATCTTCCGGCTTGGAACGGAATTCAGCATCACCCTGCATGATCACCCGTTTAATCCGGCCGCGATCAATAAAGTCATTGATATAACTGCCCCCCCAGGCACTGGATAAGGTACTGTTGATTGCCGATTGAGTCAGGCCGTTGGCCATGGCCTGTTTCTGATCAATATTAACGCGTAGCTCTGCTTTGTCAGGATTAGAACGTTTGCCCAGATTTTCAAAGCTCGTATAGTTGCCCGCCCGAGCTTCCAGCGCTCTAAATTGCTGTTCCAGATATTGTCGGCCATTGCCATTGATGTCTCGAATCCAGAAATCCAGACCATCGGTTTGTCCCAGGCCATTGACTGAAGCTGGCATGGACACGTTAATTTGTGCATTGCGATTGCCTTGAAAATGCTTCAAGGCCCGTTCACGAATCGCTTGTGCAGTATTGTCCTGACCGGAACGCTCATCCCAATGTTTCAACGCCACGAAACCGGTCGCGAGGTTCTGACCAGTTCCAGAGAAATTTCGCCCATAACGGATCATCACCAGATTGACATTGGCTTGTTCCTGATCCAGAAAATACTTACGGACTTCTTCACCGATCTGAATGGTATTTTTCATCGGGGCGCCTTCCTGCAATTTAATCTGCAGGCTTAAAATCCCCTGATCCTCACTTGGCAAGAAACTGGTCGGCAAGGCACGATAGAACAGCGCAAACACACCGATCAATCCGGCAAACAGCAGCAAACAGATCGCCTGACGCTGAATCGTGAGTTTAGACAAATTCAGATATCGATATTTTAAATGCTCCAGTTTCTGGTTAAACCAGGACGCCCATTTTGCCGGTTTAGGATTCGGTTTTAGAATAAGCGCGCACAATGCTGGGGTTAGAATCAATGCCACCATTAAAGACAGCGACATGGCCGCAACCAAAGTGATAGAAAACTGGCGATAGATCACGCCAGTCGATCCACCAAAAAAAGCCATTGGAATAAAGACTGCGGTTAAGACCAAAGTAATCCCGATCAGTGCCCCACTAATTTCCTGCATGGATTCCAGGGCAGCGTCTTTGGCGGACAGTTGCTTTTCATGCATCAATCGTTCAACGTTTTCCACCACAACAATCGCATCATCCACCAACAGACCGATCGCCAGAACCAGCGCAAATAAGGTTAAGGTGTTGATACTCATACCCAGTGCATACAGCACCGCCATGGTACCCAAAATCACTACCGGAACAGTCACGGTAGGAATCAAGGTGGCACGCCAGTTCTGCAAGAAAATGAACATCACAATGATGACCAAAATCACGGCTTCGATCAGGGTTTTGACCACTTCTTTAATTGATTCTTGTACAAAAGGCGTATTATCACGTGGATAGGCAATTTTATAGCCTTCAGGCAATTGCTGGGAAATACGGGCAATTTCAGCTTTAATCAGATTAGAGGTGGCAATGGCATTGGCACCTGACGCCAGCGAAATACCCAGACCTGCCGATGGATAACCATTATTGGTACTATAAGACTGATAATTTTCAGCACCCAGTTCTACCCGCGCAATATCTTTCAAATAAATAAAGCTGCCGGCACGATCCGATTTGACAATAATATTCTGGAATTCTTCCACGGTTTTTAGCCGTGAACCCGAAGTAACTTTGGCATTCAGGTATTGCTCGTCTATGGCGGGAAGATCACCAATCGCACCAGCAGCGACCTGAGTATTCTGGGCTTCAATCGCAGCACGCACATCGCTTGGCATCAGGTTATATTGTTTTAATTTTACCGGATTCAGCCAGATCCGCATCGCATATTGTGAACCAAAAACATCAACCTCACCAATGCCTTCAATCCGGGAAATGTCCTGTTCCAGATGGGTCATCAGATAGTCGGAAAGTTCAATATTGTTGCTGCGCCCCGACTCATCATACAGGCTGATCACCATATGGGTATCGCCGAGCGATTTAAAGACGTTGACACCTTGTCGTTGCACATCTTCTGGCAAGCGGTTCAGAACGCCATTAATCGCATTTTGTACCTGCACCTGTGCAGTATCCGGATCGGTGCCATTTTCAAAGCTAATACTGACCCGGCTGCGCCCTGAAGAATCACTACTCGAGCTGAAATACAGCAGATGATCAATGCCTTTGATTTGCTGTTCCAGCACTTGAGTCACGCTTTCTTCCACAGTTTCCGCAGAAGCACCGCTATAAGTTGCTGCCACCGTTATCCTTGGCGGGGCAATGTCCGGATAACGTTCCACTGGCAGGTTCATCCCTGCGAACAAGCCGATTGCCATGACAACAATCGCCAGCACCCCAGCAAAGATCGGGCGGTGGATAAAAAATTTAGACAGCATAAGTCCGGGTCACTTTTAATTAAATAGGGGTAAATTGATGCAGAACATAAGCATGCTATATCCAAATATTCAGTGACATAGCACTAGAATGCAAGAATTAAACACATAAAAGCTGCGATAAAAACCAATCATGGAGAAATTATGGATAATCCCTCTTGAGCACGTTATTGAGATTGCTCTTCCCTATTTATTAATAGCATTTTTCCAAACAAAAAACCCTGCAGATGCAGGGTTTTTTGGTGAATCAATTGAGCGGATTAAGCGCTGAACTGGTTCATTGTGTTTTTAGAATCATCACCAGCTTTCAACGCATTGTCACCAGCGAAGATTTCTTTGTGGTCATCACCGATGTCAGAACCAGCCATTGCTTGGTGTTTAACACATGCGATACCGCCGCGGATTTCTTTACGTTGTACGCCAGCAACATAAGCCAACATACCTTCAGTACCGAAGTAACCTTGAGCAAGCTCATGAGTAGAAAGCGCAGCTGTGTGGTAAGTCGGAAGTGTGATCAAGTGATGGAACACACCCGCTTCACGAGCAGCGTCAGCTTGGAATGTACGAACTTTTTCGTCAGCTTCAGCAGCCAGTTCAGTTGCATCGTACTCAGCGCTCATTAACTTAGCACGGTCGTAAGCAGAAACGTCTTTACCTTCAGCAACCCAACGGTCATATGCTTGTTGACGGAAGTTTAAAGTCCAGTTGAACGAAGGCGAGTTGTTATAAACAAGTTTCGCATTTGGAACTGTTTCACGTACACGGTTAACCATGTGAGCGATTTCAGCAACGTTAGGCGTCGCAGTTTCGATCCAAAGAAGGTCAGCACCGTTCTGTAAGCTAGTTACACAGTCAAGTACAACGCGGTCAATTTGAGTGCCTTCACGGAACTGGTATAGACCAGAAGCAAGACGTTTAGGACGGTGAAGTTTACCATCACGCTTGATCAGGATTTCGTCTTCTTGCGCTTCTGAAATGTCGATTTCAGTTGTGTCTAAGTAGCTGATGTATTGAGAAGCGATGTCGCCTGGCTCTTTAACCACTGGGATTTTTTGAGTCAAGTCAGCGCCTTCAGAGTCAGTACGTGCAACGATGATACCGTCATCAAGACCCATTTCTAGGAATGCATAGCGAAGAGCGTGGATTTTCGCGATGAAGTCTTCGTGTGGAACTGTTACTTTACCAGCTTGGTGACCACATTGTTTCGCATCAGAAACCTGGTTTTCGATTTGTAGTGCACAAGCACCCGCTTCGATCATTTTCTTAGCAAGTAAGTAAGTCGCTTCTTCGTTACCGAAACCAGCGTCGATGTCCGCAATAATTGGCACAACGTGAGTTTGGAAGTTGTCGATTTGTGAAGTGATTTCAGCTGCTTTAGCAGTGTCGCCCGCTTCTTGTGCTTTTTTAAGTGCACGGAACAAGTCGTTTAATTCTTTCGCGTCAGCTTGACGTAAGAATGTGTAGATTTCTTCGATCAATGCAGGAACAGACGTTTTTTCGTGCATAGATTGGTCAGGAAGTGGACCGAATTCTGAACGAAGCGCTGCAACCATCCAACCAGAAAGGTAGATGTAGCGACGTTCAGTTGTACCGAAGTATTTTTTGTTCGCAATCATTTTTTGTTGCGCGATGAAACCGTGCCAGCAACCTAGTGATTGAGTGTATTTGCTAGAGTCTGCATCATAAGCAGCCATATCACGACGCATAATTGCCGCTGTATATTTCGCAATGTCTAAACCAGTTTTGAAACGGTTTTGAAGTTGCATACGCGCAGCATCTTCAGGACTGATGTCTGCCCAAGTGTTACCGAATTTCGCTTTTAATTCGCGGATTGCATCAATCGCTGTTTGGTATGTAGTCATGATATATTCCTGTAATAATATTAGGATTTTTCTGCAACGAACCGCTCAAATCACACCCTCAATGACTTGTTCAGATTTTCGACGATCCGTTGGGATAGCTAAAGATTAGTGGGCTTATGAAAATTAATCCAATAGTCTGCAAGAATCTTCAGTATTTATTTAAAAAATGAGTAGATCAAAGTCTTATTACAATCTTGATAGATTAAATTAAGATTATGTTTTATATATATTTATTTAAAAATAAAAATGGATAAAATTTCCACATGTTGCTTAAAAATAATTCATTAGACTTAAGTCTGGATATGGGGTTTATGCCCTTTTATCTTTAAAAAATACTGATCTTTGATGATTTATTCAACTTGATGAATTCTCGATTTAGTGTACTTTTCACTCAAATACTGAACGTAAGAACAGCCTTTCTCATGTTCTTTTAAAGCGAAAAGATGGTTTTCATTTCCCTCTATAAAAAGGCTAAATGATATTCTATTTAACGTGCATCTTTTCTCTTATGTACACTTTGAATAATGGAGCTTAAGCCTGTGTTAATTTTGTAAACTTTATCAGTGAGCACATGGCTTTTTTTCATCGACGCTTTACACAAGGCCCGGCAATTATGGCATAATCTTCATAATTTCTTGTATTTATTCTCGGTATTTCTTTTATGAATCTGGAGCGGGTCGATCTCAATCTATTAATTTATCTTGATGTACTTCTTCGCGAAAAAAATGTCACACGTGCAGCAGAACAACTGGGCGTTACCCAGCCTGCCATGAGTAACATCTTACGCCGATTACGCAATTTATTTAATGATCCCCTCCTGATTCGTTCTTCTGAAGGCATGACACCCACTGAACGTGCCTTAGAATTGCAGCCCCGCATTCGAGATGCGCTCGCTGATCTGTCGATGATCCTGGAACCACGTACCGAGTTCCGTCCATATACCTCAAATCGTGTCTTCCGGATCATGACCTCGGATTATGCAGAAGCCACGCTGGTTCCACGTCTGGTTAAAGCCCTACGTTCAGAAGCACCGAACGTGGTATTAGACTTCCTGACGCCAAGTGACGTGTCATATCGTGACATGGAACAAGGCAAGGTCGATCTGGCAATCAACCGTTTTAATGAAATCCCGCAAAGTTTTCATCAGGTTTTGGTCTGGCGTGACAGCTTTTCTTGCCTTTTAAATAACAAGCATCCTGCCGCAAGCAACTTAAACCTTAAAAGTTACCTGGATGCACAGCATATCTGGGTTTCCAAAACCGGTATGGGTGTTGGCTTCGGGGTAAATCCTGAAAAACAGGCCGGTTTAGGCTGGATCGATCAGGCTTTAGAACGTATTGGCCAGAAACGTAAAATCTCAGTCTTTACCCGTCACTACCAGATGCCGGGGTTATTGGCTGCCAATGTCGATCTGGTCGCAACACTGCCTTCACGCATTGCACGTTTGCAAGCCAAGAATCACAATTTAATTCTCAAAGATCCGCCGTTTTATATTCCTGAATTTGAATTGAAAATGGCATGGTGTCCTTTATTGCATCATCATCCGGCGCATCGCTGGTTACGTCAGCTGATTTTATATGTCGCCCGCCAGATGATTGAAGAAGAAAACCGTGAATTCCTGAGCAATAATTCTCAATTTTCACATTATTAAACTCAAAATCTTCTAAATTCTTATTTTTTAAGATTATACTTCGAAGACTTGAGATGTCATTGTTACACCTCAAGTCTTTTTTTGTGTTAAAAATATCCCAAGATACTATTCATCCACAGGTGGATTTGTGAGCCTCTTACAAAATATCGTGATTATCTTAATACTCATCACGGGGGCCGGTTTTTTATCTTTAACTGAAATCGCCCTCGCTGGTGCCCGTAAAGTCAAACTCAAAATTCTGGCTGAGTCGGGTGATCATCGCGCTCAAAAAGTTTTAGATCTACAAGAAAATTCTGCAGACTTCTTTGCAGCCTCCCAAATTGGTTTAAATGCAGTTGCCATTCTTGGTGGTATTTTAGGTGAAGGTGCCTTCCGTCCTTATATTTATAATTTTGTTTCCCGCTTTTACCAAGGACCTTGGGCTGACAATATCAGCTTTGCGCTTTCCTTTACGGTCGTCACTTCATTATTTATTTTATTTGCAGACCTGATGCCGAAACGTCTGGCCATGATTGCGCCAGAAAAGATCGCAGTCTCAGTCATCGAGCCAATTCAGATTTTCATTAAAGTCTGCAAACCTTTGGCTTGGTTTATCAATGCGATTGCCAACATGCTGTTCCGTCTGTTTAAAGTAAATACTATTCGTGATGACAATATTACTTTTGATGATATTTCTGCAGTGATGGATGCCGGTGCACAGGCAGGCGTGCTCCAGAAACAGGAACACCATTTCATTGAAAACGTATTCGAGCTGGAAGAACGTAACGTGCCTTCGAGTATGACCACACGTGAAAATGTGGTGTTCTTCACCTTGAATGAACCGGAAGAAAGTATTCGGCAAAAGCTGGCAGAATATCCCTACTCCAAGTTTCTGGTATGTAGCAATGACATTGACAGTGTGATTGGCTATGTCGATGCCAAAGACATTCTGGTGCGTATTCTGAACAACCAGTCGCTGCTGCAGCTCAATGAAAATACCATCCGTAATGTGTTGACCATTCCTGACACTTTGACCTTATCGGAAGTTCTGGACCGTTTCCGCTCTACCAAGGAAAAGTTTGCCGTCGTCATTAATGAATATGCGCTGGTAGTCGGAGTGATTACCCTATCCGATATTATGATTACCGTGATGGGTGACTGGGTGACGCCTATTGAAGCCGATCAGCAAATTATTAAACGTGACAATAATTCCTGGTTGATTGAAGGCAGTACACCGATTGAAGATATTAAGCATGCGCTTGAAATTGATGAAATGCCTGATGATGAAAATTATGAAACCATCGCTGGCTTCATGATGTATAAATTACGCAAGATTCCACGTCCTGCAGATGCAGTGATATTTGGTGCTTATAAGTTTGAAGTGGTTGACGTCGATCATTTTAAAATTGACCAGTTACTGGTGACCCGCTTGATCGAAACCAATTCAGTTATTCAAGAAGAATCAGATTAGTCTGGTTCTTCCTTCTAAGAAATAGTAAAAATTATTCTAATAAAAAAATCATAAGGTGAGTGATGAATATTTCTGCATTATTGGCATGTCTGTTTTTTTATTCAGCCTTGTATTTGTTTTACTTCTTCTTTGCCAAACAACAGAATCCCCTGCTTTTACTCGCAGCCATCATTCTGATGGCTTTAACTGTTTTCATTATTCCCTACCCACATGAACGTCGCCGTCAAGGATTCGACTCCACCTTGAGATTTGGAGAGTATTTTTATTGGCCCTTGATTACCTGGTGGCGTTTATTTATTTTGCCCATCAGTTGGCTGATTGCACTGATGTATCGTGATTAAAAAAGCACCCGAAGATGCTTTTGTTTATATCTAGTTACAGCTTAGATTTTTGATAATAAAGCCTCAAGAACGGCTTGATAGTGAATCTGGATATCATCTTCTAAAATTTTGTAGGCATTATCGAATTGCACCATAGGCCAGCCTTCTTTCCAGAATGGGAAAATATTATGCAGGTCATGGGTGACAATTGCATCTTCACGCACAATTGCTTGGGCAATTTGTGACAGTACCTGTGCAGTTTCAGCACCATCAATTGCCATATAATCAATACCGCGCGCTTTTAAAATACGGATTCGGTCTTTTTTATAACGGATTTTTTTGATTTGTGCTGCATTCAGACCCAAAGCCAAAGATACGGCTTCGACAAACTTGTCTTCAAATGACTGATTCAATGCTACTAAGGCTGCTTTATGCGCTTCCTGACGACCAGCTTTACCACCCTGACGAATTGCTGCTTGCGCCTCAGTATTTAGCTCATCCTTTTTCATACTTTGCAGGATGTCTAAAATTTCGATGTCGCTTAACGCCTGAGGAGATTGATCAGTCATAAACTGTCCTTAAAAAAATAAATCTTGAATCGGCTATTTTCGCATAATTCGTCGCTAAAAAACTAAAATCTTCATGATTAAAACAGTGCTACGTTCTGAAACTGCATTTCTTCTGCGATTTTGCGCAAAATCGACTATAGTGCTTCATCTATATATTAAATTAATCTCTGGATGATGCCCACTACGCAAGTGACTTTGTTGCTACAGCAACTTAAGCGCCAATATCCGACTGCATTTAAAGGAAATTACCTGTTTTACAGTCAGATTAAAATCCGTGGAATCTGGGGTAAAGCCAAGCTTTTAATTCCTTGGGCCTTGGCCGCCATGATTTTTGTTCCCATCAGTTTGATGTTAGGAGATTTCGTACAGCAATCTTTTGTGCAAATCAGCGAATTTCAGGCGCAGAGTTATGCCATGTTGGCCATTCTACTGTTCCTGATGTTGAGTCTCACCTTGATTCTGTACCAGATTCAGCATTCTTCTTATTCGCTGTATCAATTATTACGGCATACCCCGATCAAGATGGCTATTGTGATTCTGATGCAAGCCTTAAATCTGGTCTTTATACAAAGCAGTTTGCTGATGTGGAGCTTATTCTTCTTTGGCGTGAGCTTTGGTTTTGTGCGCTTTTATCGAGAAAATTTATTCAAGGAAAATAGTAAAAATACTGAGCACTATCAGCTACAACAATTACGTAAAATCTGTTTTTGGGCTTATAAACAAACCTGCCTGATCCGACTAAAATTACGTTTTTATTCAAGCCATGATCCTCGGTATGCCGAACTAAAACAGCAATTAAATCACTATGCCGGGTTATATACGCGGCTGCTGAAATATGAGCATCAATATTGTAAAACGATCAAGCATCTAGATGTCGACAGCTATCTGGATGAAAATTCATAGTTCTCTCTATCCTTTTTCATTGGCCATCTTAAAGATCTGCAAATATTGAATTTTAAAAAACGTTGATTTGCTGATTTTTAGAATAGAAGCCACGGAATTGCTTGAAAAGAAAGCAATCATTTCGGAATTTGCTTGCCAAGCTTTATTTCGTCCTCTATTATTGCGCACATGCCCGAGTGGTGAAATCGGTAGACACAGGGGATTTAAAATCCCCCGCCCACAAAGCGTGCCAGTTCGAGTCTGGCCTCGGGCACCATTTTAATATTTATTAAAATGGTGCAATAAAAAATCCAGCATTAGGCTGGTTTTTTTGTGCCTGAATTTTATTCTTTTAGCGCGAAATCCCCATGTCAGAATTAAAACACTTTGATCTCGCTACATTACAATTACGTCATCCAGACGCTTTTTTCCTTAAGCTGCGTTATAGCCGCTTTAAATTTAATGCCTTGCAAAATATCCAGTTTGTTATCGCGATTAATTTACTGTCCCTTCTGGTCTGTGTAGCCTGTAGTCTCAGCTCCGTATTTCTGGAATATTATTTTTTCAAGAATGCCACGATTGCCTTTAATGTCACCTTAATTGTGCTGATGGCACTGCTTTATCCTTATATCTGGCATGCACAATATCAGGCGCAATTTAGTTCCAAAGCCTATAGTCAGCGTTTGCAAAACTGTCTCTATCTGCAAATTCCAATTTTTCTGAGCTTATTGCTCAACCTTTATCTGATTCATTCGGATGTACTGGTCATCATTAGTATGATCATTTTAGCGATTTCTTCCTTTGGGGTGGTCATCCTGGAACCTTTATTTAAAAGTTCCTGTAGTGCGATTGACCAGATCAGGTTGCAGAAACTCCGACAACTGGCTTTTTGGGCTTATCAACAATCCAAATCAAAAACACCACAACAGATTCAAGGTCAATCGAATCTGCAGGCTTATTACCAAAACCTTTATCAGCAATGCATGAATGAAGAGCAACAATTACTCGGCTCAATTCGCTTTAATAGCTTTAAAGATTATTTGAACAGACAATAAAAAACCCTGCATCTGCAGGGTTTTCTTAAATCACCATTCACGATTGGTAATCAGTTCTTCCATTTCAATCTCGAACAGGCCGTGCTCTTGCACCACCATCATCATGGCTTCGGCAATATAATCCGCGGCAGTATCATCCAGAGACGAATCCAGATCTTCGAACTGAGGTTTCATGATATTGATATCAGCCACAGTCAGATTGGCAAGCTGGTAAATTTCTTGATCTGACAAACCTGATTTAGCGACTTTTTGGGCAAAACGTTCGATGTGCTGCTTGATTTCAGCAACCAGAATATCGGGATAATACTCATCATCGAACATGGGGAGAAGTAAATCTGCAAACATTACAGGCACTCTAAAGGATGACTATCTAATCTAAGCGTGCCTATATAGCATATTGTTGCTTAAAAGCCAAACAACATTGCCAATGTAGGGATTTCCCAGCCTCGCTTTCTAAGCCATTTGCATGGCTTGCCAGACTTTAATCGCATCGGCTGTAGCCTTAACATCATGTGCCCGTACCATACATGCACCCTGCTGAATACTCAACAAATGCGCTGTTGCTGAACCCACTGCACGCTCTTGTGGTTCTGCCCCATCCAAAACTGCTCCGATAAAGCGTTTACGTGATAAAGCAGACAAAATCGGATAGCCCATTTCTGTCAATTTATAAAACTCTTGCAACAGCTTTAAATTTTGCTGGGCATTTTTAGCGAAACCAAAACCTGGATCAATCATGATATTTTCCGCTTTTACTCCAACATCTAAAGCATCCTGAACACGTTGGGATAACTCGCGTATCACATCTTTAGTGACATCCTCATATTGATCCAGATTGTTCATGGTGGTCGGCTCACCGCGCATATGCATGATGATCACTGGAATATTGAGTTCTGCTGCGGTCTGCAATGCATTCGGCCGAGTCAAAGCACGGACATCATTCCAGATATGTGCTCCGGCCCGAACCGCTGCGCGTATGACTTCAGGTTGCGACGTATCAATCGAGAGAATGACCTTATGTTTAGCCAGTTCTTCCACCACAGGCACTACGCGGCGAATTTCTTCTTCCACTTCTACCACTGCGGCACCTGGACGGGTCGATTCACCGCCAATATCAATCACGGTCGCGCCTTCAGCGATCATTTCAAGCGCACGTGCGACTGCATCTTCTTTGTGATTATGCCGACCACCATCACTAAAAGAGTCTGGGGTGACATTGAGAATCCCCATCACATGCGGCTGGGATAAGTCCAATTTTAAATCACCAAATGTCCATACATGTGGTAACAAAGGCATCAGCTGCATGATTCAATACTCACTCAAAATAACCCCAATATTGTCTTATGGATAATTAAATAAAGCAAAGCTGAATAAGAATAATCGCTAGATTTCGAAGTAATTGTTTCGGGAATATTGCATCAGTTTAGATTGTAATAATGCTTTCACATCTACCCATTCACTTTCTAAAATACTATAGATGTAGCTATCTCGAATAGTCTGTCCATCTTTACGTAGCATATGACACCTGATAATGCCATCTCGTTTGGCACCTATTGCTTCAATCGCTTTTTGGCTGGGAAGATTCAAGTGATCAGTCCGAAAGCCGACCACCTGAGCATTTAAATTTTCAAAAGCATGTCTTAACAAAAGATATTTACAGACGCGATTTACATAGGTTCTGTGATAGCGCTTGGCATACCAGGTATAACCAATTTCAAAACTTGGAATTTCCGCCTTAATATCATGATAACTGGTGGTTCCAATTGCTTGGCCGGAGTTTAAATCGATTACAGCAAAAGCCATCCTTTCACCTTGAGCTTGCTGTTCAAAGGTCTGCGAAAAATATTTTTTTAAGTTATGCAGATAAGGCACTGAGTTATATAAAATCTCGCCTAAATTTTCTTCAGCGCATGCGATGGCTAAATCAGAAAAATGTTCCCAGCTCAACGGTTCAAGACGAAGCTGGTAAACACTGGATTCCAGAACAGGCATATTCATTTTGGTTTTTCTTATTCATTTTTAATCGCTCAATATAACACTCAAAAAGATATGACAAAAATGACAAGCATAAAAAAACCACCCGAAGGTGGTTTTTTTATTGAGCTTAGTTCGCTGGCAATGGCGGAGGAGTCAACGGACCATCATCTGGCGTTACATCAATCACAGGATTATCTGCAACATAGACCTTTGGTGGCTGAGGCTCACGACCTTCCATGATGTCACGGATTTGATCACGATCAATGGTTTCCCATTCCATCAAGGCTTTCACCATCGCATGGGCAATATCTTTTTTGCTTTCCAGGATATCGCGTGCGATTTTATATTGCTCATCCAGAATTCGACGAATTTCACGATCGACTTCTAGTTGTGTAGTTTCCGAAATACTGCGGCTACCAATACTGCCCATGAAAGATTGCTGTGCATCTTCTTCATAGACCATGACACCGAGTTTGTCAGACATACCATATTTGGTCACCATCGCACGTGCCATTTTAGTTGCACGCTCAAAGTCATTTGAAGCGCCAGTCGACATCTGGTTAATGAAGACTTCTTCAGCAATACGGCCACCAAACAAAATCGAAAGTTCATTCAACATTTTGTCTTTATAATGGCTAGTCTGGTCAAATTCAGGCAGCTGCCAGGTGACACCTAAAGCCCAGCCACGCGGCATGATCGTCACTTTATGCACAGGATCTGTACCTGGCAAGCTTTCAGCAACAATTGCATGACCTGCTTCATGATAAGCTGTCGCGCGACGCTCTTCATCACGAAGTACCATCGATTTACGCTCAGGACCCATATACAGCTTGTCTTTTGCATCTTCGAAGTCATGCATATCGACGGTGTTCTTGTTACGGCGTGCAGCAAACAGAGCAGCTTCATTCACTAGGTTTGCCAATTGCGCACCCGAGAAGCCAGGTGTACCACGTGCAAGAACCTTAACATCCACACCTGTCACTGAAGGTAATTTTTTCAAATGTACATTCAGGATTTGTTCACGACCTTTGATGTCTGGCAAACCAACTACAACTTGACGGTCAAAACGGCCTGGACGAAGAAGTGCTTTATCCAGTACATCTGCACGGTTGGTTGCAGCAATCACGATAATGCCTTCATTACCTTCAAAGCCGTCCATTTCAACTAGCATCTGGTTCAGTGTCTGTTCACGTTCATCGTGACCACCACCGGTACCTGAACCACGGTGACGACCGACTGCATCAATCTCATCAATAAAGATGATACATGGTGCATGACGTTTCGCCTGTTCGAACATGTCACGAACACGGGATGCACCAACACCGACAAACATCTCAACGAAGTCAGAACCTGAAATACTAAAGAATGGAACTTTCGCTTCACCGGCAATGGCTTTGGCAAGTAAGGTTTTACCCGTACCTGGAGGACCGACCATTAACACACCGCGTGGAATACTCGCACCCAGACGTTTAAATTTGGTTGGATCTTTCAGGAAATCTACGATTTCAACGACTTCTTGCTTGGCTTCGTCACAACCAGCAACATCAGTGAAAGTGACTTTAATCTGGTCTTCAGACAGCATTTTGGCTTTAGATTTACCAAAACTCATTGGGCCGTTTTTACCACCTGCACCGCCACCCATGTTGCGCATAAAGAACATGAATAACAAAATGATTAAAAGTACAGGGAAACTTGCAATAAGCAACTGCATGAGCAAGCCTTGACGTTGTGGTGCTTCACCTTCAACCACAACATTATTTTTAATCAGGCTTGGCATCAGTTCAGGATCCTGAACTGCCGGACGGATACTTTCAAACTCTGAACCGTTCGATTTTTCGCCACGGATTCTTTCGCCGTCAATCACAACTTGTTTAATTTGGCCAGCATTGACCGCGGCAACAAACTCTGAGTAGTTCATTGTAGTCGGTTGATTGCGGTCACTGACGTTGCTGAAGATTAACACCAGCACACCCAGTATCACGAGCCACAATACGGCATTCTTAAAAAGATCGCTCAAAGCTTTATTCCCATTCCAATCTAATTTGATCATGCCCTGTTCAGGGTGACCTTAATACTTAAGCTGTAAATCAACTTACAATTATCTAAAAACGTACAAAATGCACAATTTTTAACGACTTGGCAAGTAGACTTATTTTAAAGCCTTCTTACGTCCCTGCCCGATCAGGAAAACCTCCTTGGAGCGAGCACGTGATGCCAAAGGTTTAGATGTTTTCAGAACATCAAAACTATCAACCACTTGCTTACGGAATTCGTCAAAACCTGAACCTTGGAAAACTTTTACCACAAATTGACCTTTAGGGCCTAGCACCTTGTTGGCAAAATCCAGTGCAAGTTCACACAAGTAAATCTGACGCGGTTGATCTACAGCCTTATTACCTGATGTATTGGGGGCCATATCTGAAATTACAACGTCTACAGTACGACCATCTAAAATTTCTAACAATTGCTGGAAGACTTCTTCTTCGCGAAAGTCACCTTGCAAGAAAGTCACATCAGGTAATGCATCCATTGGTAAAATGTCAGATGCAATCAATAAACCTTTGTCGCCGACCAACTTACCGGCGATTTGTGACCAACTCCCGGGAGCTGCACCCAAGTCGACCACGGTCATGCCGGGTTTGATGATCTTGTACTTTTCTTGCATTTCTAAGAGCTTATATGCTGCACGCGCACGATAGCCGTCCTTTTGTGCCTTTTTCACATAAGGATCGTCTAAATGCTCTCTCATCCAATCACGACTACTTTTAGATAACTTTTGGTTGGTAATGCGTGTAGCCATAACTCTCTAAATAAAAAAACGTCTAATTATTAATTGTACGTGAAAAAGACATATTTTGCAGTATACATGTGTATCTAAATCGAGGAGTTTTGCTCGTTATGAAGAGATATTGGAAATGATTATTTCCTGAGAATTTAAAGCGTTTGTTTTTTGCTTTTGCTATACTAAGCCGTTTTAAAATTCAGGTTATCTCTCATGGCGTCTTTATCTATTCAGGAACGTAAGCGTTTACGTCAAATCGGACATGCTTTAAACCCGGTCGTTATGCTGGGTGACAAAGGCCTGACTGAAAATGTCATCGAAGAATTGGCGCGTGCTTTAAATGATCACGAACTGATTAAAGTAAAAATCGTAGCTGAAGATCGTGAAGCGCGTGCAGCATTGATTGCTGAAATTTCAGAAGCGACTGGTGCCGAAGTAGTTCAAACTATTGGTAAAATTGCGCTGCTTTACAAGAAAGCTGCGAAACAAAACCAAAAATTGTCTAACCTTGTCCGTTTCGCTCATCTGTCTAACTAAGTACAGGACTTATGGCAAGTTACGAACTTAGCGCATTTGATCGCCGTTTTCAGGCCATCTCTCTGGTTGCCGCCATTGAACAGCAAGGCCCATGCAATTTAAATGTGGGCTTCTGGATCCGTGATCCCAATCAGTACATCTTGTGGCCCGACATGGTGACGGCACATCCCCGTCAGGATTTCCTGTGGGAACAGACCTGCTTTGAAATTTTTATTGGGGTTCAGGGCGAAGATTTTTATCGTGAGATTAATCTTTCCCCTTCTCAGGCCTGGCAGGCTTATCAATTCGAAGAATACCGTTATCCTGAAGATATGCCACCGCAAGCTGCGGATGATATTGAGTTGAATCAGCTCAAACGCACGCATTATGGTCTTAATGTCAGTGTGGATCTGACTGATTTTATGGCAACACATAAACTGAAATGGGAAAACTTGTTCCTGGGTTTATCTGCTGTTTTAAAAACCTCGCAAGGTGATCAATACTATGCCATGCAGCATAGTAGTCCTCAGGCAGATTTTCATAATAAACGTGACTGGTTGCATGTGTTTTAAATAGATTGACGCTGTGCATCAGCTATTTAAAGTGTAACAGGCGAATAAAACGTGAGACTTAAAGTCTCACGTTTTTGTTTATCGCTTAACAATGATTGATCCTCTATGTAATTATTTTAGATTTTTTATTGTTTTCAACGTTCATATTTTAGTGATGCAGATGATGCTGCTCCTGAATAGATTTCACAGCAGCATAAAGAATAAAAGCAAAAGTAATGATCATCAAAAGAATGGTCCCAAACACCAGTCCCAGTACTCCCAGACATAATACGATTACACCCAGATAAAGTATGCGCCCCAATCCGCTTTCCAGATTCAGTAGCATGATCAATATCAGTAAAATAAGTACACCTACAAAATGCTGTTGCATCGTGACCCCCTTTAATTGTTATTGTGAGTCCGTTTTGCTGCATAAAGACAAAGGAGAACATTGATTGTTCTCCTTTTTAAATAGCGGCCTTTCAGCGCAGCCTAACTTTTCAGCTCAGGACTTTTGTCTGAGCTCTCTGTTTTCACCACGGGTTTGACTTTTTTCAGTACTTCAATGGTACTGTCCTTAGAACGTTTAAAAGTATCGGTCAGATGTTCCTTATGCTTGGTCGAAATCTGACTGACATCTTCTTTCAGTTCTTTACCCAGATTAGATAAGTCTTCGATGACCGCGTTGAATTCTGTCTTGATAAAGCTTTTCAATTCGGTTAATTCTTTCTGCGAACCGAAAATCTGCTCCTTCAAAGTATCAATACGCTGTAACACCTCCTGCTTAAATTGACGCAATTGTTCCTGCACAGTATCGTTTAACTGTTTGGCTTCAACTTCAAGCTTTTCCTTACTTTCCTCGATGGTTTCAATTGCCTGATCTTTAGCCTCGACTGCTACTTTTTCAAGCTTCTCGGCAGTTTCAGTGACCACGCTCGGAGTGATTTTTTTAGATGTAGTAGATTTAGGTGCTGTAGCCATTTGTCTTGTTCCTATTGTTATATCGACTAAGCTATATTATAGGACTTACGCATTGACGGATTTAAAAAAGTCTCAAACTACTTTATAACGTATCTGTGATCAGACGAACTAAACATGCTTCTACAGCAACTTGTACATTACCCATTTATATGGGCTTTCTCATGACAGAACCAAACTCTATTAGCTGCACACAACTTGCCGAGACTTATAATATCTCGCATGACAGTGTAAATCGCTTTTTGGAGCGTGAAGACTACACAGCTCACGATCTATATCAAGAAGCAATTCAACACATTGATAATAATAAACTTATAGTCAGTATTGATGATACTGTTTTAGATAAGCCATATAGTCAACATATGGACTTAGTTAGCTATTTTTGGTCAGGTAAACACCACCGATCCGTCAAGGGTATTAATCTCATTACCTTGTATGCGACAGATCAACATGGCAAAAATATTCCAATTAATTTTCGAATTTATGATAAGTCAGAAAGTAAAACCAAGAATGATTACTTTATGGAGATGTTAAGTGAAGTACTCGATTGGGGTGCAAAGATTCAATTCATTACAGGTGATAGTTGGTATTCATCGACTGAAAATCTAAAAACCATAAGAAAACATGGTATTCGATTTATGTTTGGTGTCGACAGTAACCGTAAGGTTTCCCCTGAAAAAGGACAATGGTTTCAACTCCGTTTATTGCCGAATTTTCATCAGGGTCAAGTGGTCTGGCTCAAAGATGTTGGCTTTGTACAATTATTTAAGACTCAGTTAAAAGAACAGCAGAGATTTTATATTGTGCATCAAGATGAAGATGATTTATTGTCCTTTGATGGTTTTTATGAATTACATTCAAGTCATTGGAAAATAGAACAATATCATCGAGTAATTAAACAGGTTTGTCATATTGAAAAGTTTCAAGTAAGACGATCTAAGCTGATTTTGAATCATATTTTCTCAGCCTTGATGGCCTATGTTGAGATACAAAAGAACCAGTTTGAGCGGATCTTTGAAAATGTATATCGTTGGCAGAAGAAATTATTTAGACCAATTATCAAGAACTTTATTGATGAATTTATTCTCGATAAGAATCATCTGCTGCCACAGAAAATCTATAAATAATAGTGCGTAAGTCCTATATTAGTAGATTTGATAAAAATTAAGATTTGATTTGTCTGACAATTATTAATTGCTTACATTTTTTCACATTGCTTACAAAACAGACTTCCATGCAAAAAGCAAGCCATTTATCTCATACTTTCGCTGCAAAGCCGTTGGACTTTAGGGGTCATTCTGCGTATAATGCCGTGTTAAGTTCAAGCGAGCAGACATAGGAGGGTAGGTTTAAAAAATAGCCTTCCTTTTTTTTCGTCTTCTCGCTTTTTTACAGCCTAAATTTCAGGAGCTTTGGTTTGAGCACCCCAGCAATTTTAGCCCTTGCCGACGGAACTATCTTTAAAGGTACTTCGATTGGCGCATCGGGTAGTACGACTGGTGAAGTCGTTTTCAACACTGCCATGACTGGCTATCAAGAAATTTTGACTGACCCGAGTTATGCACAGCAACTTGTGACACTGACTTACCCACATATCGGTAACACAGGCTGTAATGAAGAAGACGCTGAATCAGGTCGTATTCATAAGGTTTGGGCGAACGGATTGATCATTCGTGACCTGCCTTTACTGCACAGTAACTTCCGTTCAACCCAATCATTAGCTGAATATTTGGTACAACACAATGTTGTGGCAATTGCGGATATCGACACGCGTAAATTGACACGTATCTTACGTGACAAAGGTGCGCAAAATGGCTGTATCCTTGCTGGCGAAAATATCACTGAAGCTGAAGCGCTTGAAAAAGCACGTGCATTTGGTGGTTTAAACGGTTTAGACCTGGCAAAAGAATGTTGCGACCCTGAAGGTTTTGAATGGACTGAAGGCTCTTGGACATTAGGCAAAGGTTTCTCTCAACCAGAAGCTAAATTCCATGTTGTTGCATACGATTACGGTGTCAAAACCAACATCTTACGTATGCTCGCAGACCGCGGTTGTAAACTGACTGTTGTGCCGGCGCAAACTCCTGCTGCTGATGTACTTGCACTGAATCCAGATGGCGTGTTCCTTTCGAACGGTCCTGGTGATCCGGCTGCATGTGACTACGCAATTGAAGCTGTAAAAACAATTGTAGAAACCACTGAAATTCCAGTATTTGGTATCTGCCTGGGTCACCAGATCCTTGCGCTTGCAAGTGGTGCTAAAACCTTAAAAATGCCTCACGGCCACCACGGTGCGAACCATCCTGTACAAAATCTTGATAACGGTACAGTGATGATTACTTCTCAAAACCATGGCTTCGCAGTCGATGAAAGCAATCTGCCTGATGTGTTGCGTGTAACGCATCGCTCACTGTTTGATGGCACCAACCAAGGTATCCATCGTACAGACAAACCTGCGTTCAGCTTCCAGGGTCACCCTGAAGCAAGCCCGGGTCCACATGACTGCGCACCATTGTTCGATCATTTCATCGAACTTATCGAAGCATCTAAGAAGTAATTAAGGAAGCATCATGGCTAAACGTACTGACATTAAAAGCATCTTGATTATTGGTGCTGGTCCGATTGTCATCGGTCAAGCATGTGAGTTTGACTACTCAGGTGCTCAAGCATGTAAAGCCCTTCGTGAAGAAGGCTACCGCGTTATTTTGGTCAACTCGAACCCAGCGACCATCATGACCGACCCAACCATGGCAGATGCAACTTATATTGAGCCAATTACTTGGCAAACTGTTGCAGCAATTATTGAGAAAGAACGCCCAGACGCTGTTCTTCCGACCATGGGTGGTCAAACTGCATTGAACTGTGCCCTTGCCCTCGATGAGCACGGCATTTTAGAAAAATTCAATGTTGAATTAATCGGTGCAACCAAAGAAGCGATTGAAAAAGCTGAAGACCGCAAACTGTTTGACCAGGCAATGCGTAAAATTGGTCTTGAATGTCCAAAAGCTGACGTTGCTGAGTCAATGGAACATGCTTTAGAAATTCAAGCACGTTTCGGCTTCCCAGTGATTATCCGTCCATCATTCACCATGGGTGGTTCTGGTGGCGGTATCGCTTACAACAAAGAAGAATTCATCGAAATTTGTGAACGCGGTTTCGATCTTTCTCCGACTAAACAATTATTGATCGATGAATCTTTAATTGGTTGGAAAGAGTACGAGATGGAAGTTGTTCGTGACAAAAACGACAACTGTATCATCGTATGTACGATTGAAAACTTTGACCCAATGGGCGTACACACTGGTGACTCAATCACTGTTGCTCCTGCGCAAACATTGACAGACAAAGAATTCCAACTTCTACGTAACGCATCTTTAGCTGTACTACGTGAAATTGGCGTAGAAACAGGTGGTTCTAACGTACAGTTCGGTATTTGTCCAAATACTGGTCGTATGGTTGTGATCGAGATGAACCCACGTGTATCACGTTCATCTGCCCTTGCCTCTAAAGCAACTGGTTTCCCAATTGCAAAAATCGCTGCGAAATTAGCGGTTGGTTACACGCTTGATGAGTTGAAAAACGACATCACCGGCGGTACAACACCTGCATCGTTTGAACCTGCAATCGACTACGTTGTTACCAAGATTCCTCGTTTTAACTTCGAGAAATTTCCACAAGCGGACGCGACTTTAACCACACAGATGAAATCTGTCGGTGAAGTGATGGCGATTGGCCGTAACTTCCAGGAATCTGTACAAAAAGCCCTTCGTGGTCTTGAAGTTGGCGCTTCTGGTTTTGACGAAAAAATTGAAGTGGGTGCTGAAGGCGCGCGCGACAAGATCTTGCAAGAGCTTAAAGTTCCAGGTCCAGAGCGTATTTGGTACGTGGGCGACGCATTCCGTCACGGCTTTACTTTAGACGAAGTATTCGCTGCAACGAACATTGACCGCTGGTTCTTGATTCAAATCGAAGACATCATCAAAACTGAAAACCAAATCAAAACTTTAGGTTTTGGTGATTTGAATGCGGACAACATCCGTGGGTTCAAACGTAAAGGTTTATCAGATCTTCGCATTGCCGACTTGATGGGCATTTCACAAAAACAATTCCGTAAACACCGTTGGAACCTGGGCGTAACGCCAGTTTACAAACGTGTAGATACATGTGCTGCAGAATTCGAATCTGATACAGCTTACATGTACTCAACTTACGATGAAGAGTGTGAAGCTAATCCGTCTGCGAAAGACAAGATCATGGTGATTGGTGGTGGTCCTAACCGTATTGGTCAAGGGATCGAATTCGATTACTGCTGTGTACACGCTGCCCTTGCGATGCGTGAAGACGGTTACGAAACCATTATGGTGAACTGTAACCCTGAAACAGTTTCAACGGATTACGACACATCAGATCGTTTGTACTTCGAACCAATCACTTTAGAAGACGTTTTAGAAATCGTACGTATCGAGAAGCCTAAAGGCATTATCGTTCAGTACGGTGGTCAAACACCTTTGAAATTGGCTCGTGCTCTAGAAGAAGCCGGTGCGCCAATCATTGGTACATCACCTGACGCGATTGACCGTGCAGAAGACCGTGAACGTTTCCAGCAAATGATTCAACGTCTGCAACTTCGTCAACCAAACAACAGCATTGTAAAATCTGCTGAAGAAGGTATGGCTGAAGCGTCTAAAGTAGGCTATCCATTAGTGGTACGTCCTTCTTACGTGCTTGGTGGTCGTGCGATGGAAATCGTGTACAACGATGAAGAACTCAAACGCTACTTACGTGATGCGGTTCAAGCATCAAACGAAGCACCTGTTCTGCTTGACCGTTTCTTAGATGATGCGATCGAAGTTGACGTAGACTGCGTATCTGATGGTAAAGACGTTGTAATCGGCGGCATCATGCAGCACATCGAACAAGCGGGTATTCATTCAGGTGACTCGGCATGTTCAATTCCTCCTTACTCTCTATCTAAAGAGATTCAGGACGAAATGCGTCGTCAAACTGTGGCGATGGCAAAAGAGCTTGGCGTAATCGGTTTGATGAACGTTCAGTTTGCTGTCAAAGGTGAAGATGTTTACATCTTGGAAGTGAACCCACGTGCGTCTCGTACTGTGCCATTCGTTTCTAAGTGTATCGGCGAATCTTTAGCGAAAGTTGCTGCACGTTGCATGGCTGGTCAATCTCTTGAGTCGCAAGGCTTCACAACTGAGATTATTCCTGAGCACTTCTCTGTCAAAGAAGCAGTGTTCCCGTTCAACAAATTCCCTGGTGTTGACCCGATCCTTGGCCCTGAGATGAAATCGACTGGCGAAGTGATGGGCGTTGGTAAAACATTTGGTGAAGCGTTCTATAAAGCTGTTTTAGGTGCAAATGAGCGTTTACCAGGTCTTCCAACTGAAGGCGAAGTGAAACACGCATTTATCTCTGTACGTGATTCTGATAAACCACGTGCGGCTGGTATCGCAAAACAATTGATTGACCTAGGCTTCAAGATTCTTGCAACTGATGGTACATTTAAAGTGATTAGCGATGCTGGTCTTGAATGTGAACGTGTCAATAAAGTAACTGAAGGTCGTCCTAACATTGTGGACCGTATTAAAAACGGCGAAATCCACCTTGTGATTAACACGACTGAAGGCAAAAAGGCACAAGAAGACTCATTCTCGATCCGTCGTTCAGCACTTCAAGGTAAAGTGTATAACACAACTACATTGAATGGTGCGGATGCAGTATGCCAAGCTTTAGCAATTAAATTGCCGATGGATGTATATCGTTTGCAAGACCTAACTAAAGGTTAATTCACTTCCAAGAAGTCCCGCCACCTTCTTGGTGGCGGGCTTTTTTTTATTTATAGATTTTATATCTTTCAACTGACTTTTGAGGGACAACATGCAACGTTATCCTATGACACCTGAAGGCAAAATTGCCTTAGAGAAAGAATTACACCAACTGAAAACAGTGGATCGTCCACGTATCACAGCTTCAATTGCAGAAGCGCGTGAACACGGCGACTTAAAAGAAAATGCAGAATACCATGCAGCACGTGAACAGCAAGGCTTCTGTGAAGGTCGTATTCAGGACATCGAAGGCAAACTGGGTGCAGCTCAGGTGATCGACGTAAAAGAACTTGAACACAATGGTCGTGTGGTTTTTGGTGTAACGGTCACGATTGAAAATCTGGATACTGAAGAACAGAAAACCTATAAAATTGTAGGTGATGACGAAGCAGACTTTAAGATTAACAAGATCTCTGTGAACTCGCCAATTGCACGTGGTCTTTTAGGTAAAAACGAAGGCGACGATGTGAAAATCAATACACCAAACGGTGAAGTTGAATACGAAATTGTAAAAGTTGAATATCTTTAAAATTTAAAGCTGTTTAATTTAAAGCCCCTCGATTGAGGGGTTTTTTACCTTTATCTGCTTCCTACAAACGAATTAGCTCTGGGCTTCTTTTAAAAACCCCGATGCAAATAAATTAAATGCATGTAAAGCCTCAGGGAGTACCTGCTCAGGATGTTCGCTAGAAGCCACCCAGAGGGCTGCATTCATTGCAGCACCATTTAAAAATACCGCAGCAGCTTCCGGATCAACTGTTTTAATTCGATCTGCTACCAATAATTGCTCAACACATTCACGCGTGGACTGCAAACATCTGTTTTGACTTGGCCAGTGTGCAGGATCACCCAATACCGCAGGCCCATCGCGCAATACAATGCGCTGGAATTCAGAGTTTAAGGCATTTTGAATATAGGTCCGCCCTTCCAGCATCAATCCTTCCCACAGATCATCAGGCTGCTCCAGATGTTGCTGCGCAGATGAAGCCATTTCCGAATCGATCTGGTCGACCACTGCAGCAAACAAGCCTTTTTTATCACCAAAATGGTGATACAACGCTCCACGAGTCAGCCCCGCTTCTGCCGTGAGTTTATCCATTGAAGTGCTAGCATAACCATATTCCGCAAACGCACGACGTGCCACTTCAATTAATTTCTTGCGGGTTTCCGCCATTTTTTGTTCACGAACAGACATGAATTACTTTACCTCATCATCATAAAAATTTTAATTGACATACGCTCCGTATGTCAATTATGTTTACATACGATGCGTATGTGAAAGTTAAGTTGCTTTCACTCACTTATAAATTAGATATTGAATGAGAATAGACATGACTAGAACTGCGATATTTCCCCAAGACCGCCATGCCCTCTATGAACAGCATGGTTATTCTGCTGCGATCAAATCGGAAGACTTACTTTTTGTTTCTGGTCAGGTCGGTAGCCGTGAAGATGGTTCTCCTGAACCAGATTTCGAGAAACAGGTAGAACAGGCTTTTAAAAACTTAGCTGCAACTTTGGCAGCGGCTGGTTGTACTTTCGATGATATTGTTGATGTCACCACCTTTCACACTGATCCAGAACAGCAGTTCGAAAGCATCATGAAAGTTAAAAATCAGGTGTTTACGCAAAAGCCTTATCCTAATTGGACAGCTGTAGGTGTCACGTGGTTAGCAGGTTTTGATTTTGAAATTAAGGTGATTGCTCGTATTCCTCCAGCATCGACCACAGCTTAATCATTGTTTTATGCGTGCGCGAATGTCTTTTAGATATTATTCAGCAAGTTTAAACCCCGATTAGGTATAATTTCTTATTCACTATTTTTTGTATCTCCCTTATGTCTGAAAAGTTAATTAATTCTCCTGTAAAGCATTGGTGTGAGTTCGAGTTTATTTCGAAAACGGTGAAAAATCCGAATATTCACATTAAAGGGAATTACTCATACTACTCAGCTTATTGGGATCAGGGTTTTGAGCGTTGTGTGGTGCGTTATTTACATGATAAGCCATCTACGCCTGAGAAGCCGATTGACCAGCTCTATATCGGCAATTTTGTCTGTTTTGGTGCTGAATGCGTAATTATGATGGGAGGTAACCAGTTACACCGTACCGATTGGATTTCAGCGTTTCCGTTCGATACACGCAGTTTTGTGCCTGCTGGTGATACAGTGATTGGTGATGGTTGCTGGATTGGTTCTCGTGCCATGATTATGCAAGGTGTAAAGCTGGGTGAAGGTGCTGTGGTGGCAACAGGTGCAGTAGTCGCTAAAGACGTACCGCCTTATGCTGTAGTTGGTGGTGTACCTGCAAAAATTATTAAATACCGTTTTCCACAAGAAGATATAGAAAAAGTACTCTCTCTAAAAATCTATGATATAGATGAAAAGCAGTTTTTAAAAATGCGTGAGCAATTGCAAACGGATGATGTGAAATCACTGCTTAATTATGTACAAAGTTTGATCTAAACATTATATTTAATTCAAACCATTATTTTGAATAAATATGCATCTATCAACTAAGACACTTGAAAAACTTCGTGACTTAATCAATGAAATCACCGAATACCGATCAGGGCCAAAAATTATCGATTTTTTTGGTATGTTCGATTATCAAGATGTATATGGGCAAGGTTTTCCATCTAGATGGATGTACACAGATCTACGACTTTCTCAAATAAATGGCACACCAAAATTAGATATATGTATTAAAAACTTATTTAATCCTATAAATTATATTGAAGACTTAAATCGACTAGATAATTTAATTAAAGAGTTCAATAAATATCTACAATTCGACAAATATCAAATTACTAGAACCAACACTGAAATTAACCTTACACCTATTACAAAAATCAATCTTGATGAACAATTCCAATCAGATAATGAAAATATTGAAAATAACTTTATAAAACATGAATTTAAGTTTGATTGCTCTCAGTTGAATCTCATCCCAACCTTAATGCCTGTAATCAAAAGTAGAATAATAGAAATTGAAAAAGCTTTTAAAGCTGAAGCATACCTTTCCGTTGTGTTATTAGCTGGTAGTACATTAGAGGGAATATTCTTAAATATTGCTTCTTTAAATCCAAGAGTTTTTAATACTTCAAACTGTAGCCCTAAAAAAGATGGCAAAGTAAAAAACTTCGATCAATGGACACTTCATAATTTCATTGAAGTATCTCATTCAATTAATTTAATTGAAAAAGATACATATCGATTTAGCAAAGAATTAAGAGATTTTAGAAATTACATACATCCTTTTCAGCAAATGACTGAAAAATTCTCACCTAGAGAACAAACAGCTAAAATTTGCCTACAAGTTTTGAAATCCGCTATCTCTGATATTCAAACCAATCAAAATAAAATTGGGGCATAAAAAAACCCACTCAATCGGAGTGGGTTTTTTCAGAATATGGTGGCTATGACGAGACTTGAACTTGTGACCCCCGCATTATGAGTGCGGTGCTCTAACCAACTGAGCTACATAGCCTTAAACTGTGCGCGCATTATGGGATTTTCTGTAAATCACGTCAACCCCATATTGTGCTGTTTGATCAAAATTTGTTGAAGTGAGCCGATAAGCCGGGTTCTGTCGTGAACGATCATTCCTCTAGGCGCACAATCACTCATGCGCTCAAGCGACCTACCCGAATCCAGCATGGGCCATGCCTAATGGATTCCTATTTGGTCTTGCTTCCGGTGGGGTTTACCTCGCCATGAACTGTTACCAGCCATGCGGTGCGCTCTTACCGCACCCTTTCACCCTTACCTCCGATTCCGATTGCTCGAAACCATAATGAAGGCGGTCTTCTCTCTGCTGCACTTGCCGTCGGTTTACACCGCCCAGGCGTTACCTGGCACCTTGCCCTATGAAGCCCGGACTTTCCTCCCCTGCTTCAATCACGGAGATCTCCACAGCAGCGATCGTCTGGCTCACTTCGAGCGGCATAGTATCAAATATCGAGACTAATTGCTTGATGTTTTTTGAGCAGTCAGTTTTTCATACTTGGCTTGCAGCTGTTCCTGCGTTTCGACATGATTCGGATCCAGTGGAATACAATCCACCGGACAGAACAACTGGCACTGCGGTTGATCATGATGTCCGACGCACTCTGTACATAAATCTGGATGAATCTCATAAATGAGTTCACCCATATAGATGGCCTCATTCGGGCATACAGGTTCACAGACATCACAGTTAATGCATTCATCGGTGATATATAAAGACACGCTACCAACCTTGTTGAAGTTTACGCTCGAAGGCCGCAACCACGTTTGGTGGTACAAACTTGGTTACATCACCTCTTAGTCGAGCAATTTCACGCACCAAAGTGGATGAAATAAAAGAATATTGCTCTGAAGGGGTTAAAAACACCGCTTCAAAATGGGAGTCCAGCTGACGGTTCATATTTGCCAGCTGAAATTCGTACTCAAAATCAGACACTGCACGCAAACCACGCAATACAGCAGTCGCCTTTTGCTCACGGAAAAAATTGACCAGCAAACCGTCAAAACCTACAAATTCAACATTGTCCAAATGACTCAATGACTCTTTTGCCAATGCGACACGCTCTTCCAGACTAAATACCGGATTTTTATGATGACCGATGGCAATCGCTACCACAACTTCATCAAACATTCGCGCTGCGCGGGTTACCAAATCAATATGTCCATTGGTAATTGGATCAAAAGTCCCCGGATAAATCACACGAGTTTTAGACATCCATTTGTACTCTGTTTGTTATGTAGAATCTTATTTTAGCAAAAACTTGTTTTTTTGGTGAATAATCCTCATTAATTTAAAAAACTTCACCTTATTTCTAGTTGCGGTACAATAGCAGCACGTTTGGAAGTATCAGATTATGGCGAAAGCATCTATTGTAGTAAAAAAAAATAATGGCGGTACCATTGCACTGAATAAACGTGCCCGCCACGATTATTTTATTGAAGAGAAATTTGAAGCGGGGCTTTCATTAAAAGGCTGGGAAGTCAAATCAATGCGTGCTGGTCGCATGACCATCGTAGAAAGTTATATTACCTTTAAAAATGGTGAAGCGTTCTTGTTTGGTGCACAGGTTCAGCCCTTGTTAAGTGCTTCGACCCATGTGGTGCCTGAAGCAACCCGTACCCGCAAACTGTTGCTGAATCGCCGTGAAATTGAAAAGTTGATGGGTGCGATTAACCAGAAAGGTTATTCCTGCGTTCCACTGGCCTGCTACTGGAAAGGTCCACATGCCAAGCTGGAAATTGCTCTGGTGAAAGGTAAGCAGCTTCATGACAAACGTGCCACCGAAAAAGACCGTGACTGGCAACGTGATAAGGCGCGAATTTTCCATAAATAATGGATTAAAAGTTGAATATAAAAAAACCTCCGCATTTGGAGGTTTTATTATAACTTTAAGCTTTACCGCCCAGTCTTGCCAGAGTCAGGGCAATATATTCCCCAAACCAGAACGCGGTTTTTAAATCGCCTTCAGGTGGAGTCACTTCTACCGGTGCGTTATCTGACTGGGTCATTAAACCCAAAAAGCTCGACATCCGGTTTAGATCAGTCACGGCACGACCTGTCGGCATTAATGGTAAGCCACTCCATAGCATACCGTGCTGCATGGCGAACAGATTGATCTGCTGTAACACTGCCAGCTTATCGCCACTAAGTCCGCCACCATTGGTAAAAGCCGCTGCCAGTTTTCCCTGCCAGGTACGTGCCAACCAGCGCTTGGAAGACTGTTCCATAAATAGCTTCATGGCAGAGGTCAGGCTACCCATATAGGTCGGACAGCCAAATATAATTGCATCGGCGGCATCCAGTACATCCCAGTCTATATGTTCGACATTCATCATATGCACCTGAACACCGGTTTCCCGTGCACCATCGGCAATAAAATTTGCCACTTTAGCCGTGTGTCCATAAGGACTGTGATAAACAATCGCAACAGATTTGGAAGATAGGGACATAACGCTCAAAAGCCAAAAAATTCAGTTAAGTTTAACATTTTCATGTCATAAACACGAATGTCGCCATACGCCCTGTTTTTGGCTCACGGCGATAAGAAAAATATTCATGTGCTTGACGATAAGAACACTGATCCCCACCCAATACGGTATTTATGCCGTGTTGCTGCAAGATATAACGCGCAATCGCATACAGGTCGGCATAATATTTACCTGCCTGTTCACCGGCCTGAAATGCACTGTCCAGTTCAGGATATTTACTACAAAAAGCCGCTTTTACTTCAGTGCCAATTTCAAAACAAGGCTGGCTAATTGCTGCCCCGAGCCAGGCCCAAGTCGGCGGAGTTTGCATGGCGGCAATGGTATTTTCAACAATTCCACCCGCCAGACCACGCCAACCAGCATGCAAATTGGCAACTTCCGTACCTTTCGCATTCCCCATTACTACAGGTAAACAGTCTGCAGTCATCATCATCAAGGCATGCACCTTGCGCTGCGTCACCAGACCATCTCCGACCAGTGCGGTAAATGGCATCTGCTCATTAATGCTATGACAAATGGTGCTATGCGTCTGGGTCATCCAGGTAATCTTATCTACGCCAAAGGCAGCGAAATCCTGCAATAAAGCCATACGATGCTGTTGTACCCGTAGCGCATTATCCTGCACATGCAAGGCCAAGTTAAAACCTGCAAGCTCAGGCTGTGCGGATGGCTGTACTTTCGCATGGTGAACGCGAGTCTGGCCGACATACACACCTTGTGGAAGTCCTGGTACAAATTGCATCTCGATTCCTTGCTTTGACGCGAGCTAAATAAAAAGATTAATAGGCTTTGTTTTCGGTACGCAGCACTTCAACCAGATTGGCAAAGTCTTCCGGCCACGGTGCTTCAAAGGTCATTTCTTCTTTGGTACGCGGATGGGTCAGACCGAGTTGTACAGCATGCAAAGCCTGACGCTTGAAGCCACGCAAAGTATCATCTAATAATTGCGATGCACCTGCAGGCATACGGACACGTGGCATATACACCTGATCGCCCACCAAGCCAAAGCCGATATAGCTAAAATGCACACGGATCTGATGGGTACGTCCAGTTTCCAGACGGGCTTGAACACGGGTAAAATGCTGGAAACGCTCTTTGACATTGTAATGCGTCACCGCGTCTTTACCACCTGGAAGTACGGTCATTTTCACACGATCCACCGGATGGCGTTTGATTGGTTCATCAATGGTACCGCCAGCAATAATATTGCCGTAAACCACCAAGTCATACAGGCGATATACTGATTTTTTCTCAAGCTGTTTGCTAAGAGAAAACTGTGCTTCCAGATTTTTGGCAACGACTAACAGACCGCTGGTGTCTTTATCGATACGATGTACCAGACCTGCACGCGCCAGTTCAGCCGATTTCGGATAGTGATGCAATAAAGCATTGACCAAGGTGCCAGAACTATTGCCAGCACCCGGATGCACCACCATACCGACTGGTTTGTTGATGACAATAATATCGTCATCTTCATAGATGATATCTAGTGGAATGTCTTCCGGCAGACTGCGCGTTTGCGCTTCAAGCTCAACATTTAAAGTCAGGGTTTCAAAACCATCACTTTTAAATTTCGGCTTAACCGGTTGACCATTCACCAATAAATTGCCATCTTTAATCCATTGCTTTAATTTTTCTCGAGAAAAATCGTTCCAGACCATTGCGGCAATCTGGTCGATCCGTTGCCCGATATAAGTTTCATCCAGTTGAAATTGCAACGATAAACGTGTTGCAGTTGCTTCTGAAGTATGGTTATCTGCATCCTCAGAATCTTCAAGTAAATTGAAATCAGTATCAGGGATATTAGAATTGGAAGATTGTGCTTGACTCATTTGCTCATTCAGACAAAAGTGGTTTAATAGTGCAATTGTAGCTCATTGCCCGTATTAACAGAGGAATTTTTATGTCGCTACCACATTATAAAATGACAATGCTTGCTGTGACATTAGGCATTGCATCGGCAATGGTAGGCTGTAGCAGTAATCCAAAAAAAGAAGTCGTGGATAAAGGTCCAGAATCTAGCGAACAGGTTTATATTCAAAAAGCACAGAAAGCGCTAGATCGTAATCAATATACCGATGCAGCAAAACAGTTAGAAGCGCTGGAAACTTATTTCCCGACCAGTCAGTATGCTCCGCAAGCGCAGCTTGAACTGTTGTATGTGAAATTCCAGCAAAAAGATTATGAAGGCGCGGTTGCACTGGCAGAGCGTTTTATCCGTCTGAACCCGCAACATCCGAATGTCGACTATGCCTACTATGTACGCGGTGTCTCAAATATGGAACAGAACTATAACGGTCTGCTGCGTTATACCTCACTGAAACAGTCGCATCGTGATGTCAGCTACCTGAAAGTGGCTTACCAGAATTTTGTTGATTTCATTCGCCGCTATCCATCAAGTACTTATGCAGTCGATGCCGCACAGCGTATGCAGTTTATCGGTCAGGAACTGGCTGAGCATGAAATGAACGCAGCACGTTTTAACATCAAACGTAAGGCGTATCTGGCAGCAGTTGAACGTGGCTTGTGGGTGATTGAGCATTATCCACAAACTCCGCAGATTCCAGAAGCACTGGCAACGGTTGCTTATGGCTATGCTCAGCTAGGTGATAAAGCGACTTCTCAGCAATATGTGGATGTGTTAAAGCTGAATTATCCGAATCTGGTGAAATCAGATGGTACGGTGAATCTGCGTGCAGCGCGTAGCGAAAGCAGTTTCTTTAACCGCGCGACACTGGGTATTTTTGGTAAAGAAGCCAAGACTGTAACCGACACCGATGCACAGTCAGATGCGCCAGAAACTGAAAAGCGCAGCATCACCAACCGTATTTCATTTGGTTTGCTTGATCGTCCTAAAACGGCTGAATAAAGCTGAATAAGTCCGGCAGCATCAGCAAATAAGACAGTGCTTTACAGGTGCATTTTCCTCAAGGGCAAGGTATCATACTTGCCCTTTTGCGTTGTCCGGCCAAGGCTTGAACAAAACGTGCAAAAGGTATACAAAGGAACTTGAAATATTCAATGTTCAGCCAGACTATTTTCATTTTTTCAGTGATTTAGACCTTAAATACCAGCGCGAGAAGCTCAACAGACCATGGCCATTCCTCAACATACGATTGATCAGATTCTCGATCGCACCGATATTGTCGATGTGATTGGTCAATTCGTAAAACTGAAAAAAACGGGCCGTACCTATTCAGGCTGCTGCCCTTTTCATCAGGAAAAATCACCGTCTTTCCACGTCTATCGTGATAAACAGTATTTTCACTGTTTTGGCTGTCAGGCCAACGGTAATGCCATCCGTTTTTTAATGGACATTGGCAGCCGTAATTTTGTCGAAGTGATGAAAGATCTGTCCAGTCAGACCGGCATCGAACTGCCTAAAGACAATACCGATTCCAATAAATTAAAATATAAACGTGAAGCAGCCAAACCTAAAATTGCGCCTGCTCAAGCGGCACCACAAGCTCAGCCGCAACAAAATAACGCCCCAACAGAAAATAATAGTGCTGCCTCTACGGCGAGTTTCGATCCATTTGCAGAGTTTCAGGCAGTCGAACAGGATTTTTATGGTGACCCTTTTGCTTCTTTTGAACACCTGCCCATGGCAGAAGTTCAGCAAGACGGTAATCTCTATGATCTGCTGGAAAATATCGCGCAGTTCTATGAGCGCCAGTTACCCAACAGCCCGAGCGCTCAGCAATACTTTAAACAGCGTGGTCTGACTACAGAAACCATTGCCTATTGGCGCTTAGGCTATGCGCCCGAAGACTGGCAACATCTGGAAAAAGCCTTTCCTCAGGATATTGAAGGCTTAAAACTTTTAGGTCTGATTCGTACCAGCGACAGTGGCCGTGATTTTGATCTGCTGCGTGAACGGGTGATTTTCCCGATCCGTGATACCAAGGGGCGTGTGGTCGGCTTTGGTGGTCGCGCACTCAATGACGAGATTAAACCTAAATATATCAACTCGCCAGATTCTGAGGTCTTCCATAAAAACCAGTTGCTGTATGGTCTGTATGAAGGGCGCAAGCAGAAAGCCCAAGAATGGCTGATGGTCGAAGGCTATATGGATGTAATTGCGCTCCAGCAATATGGCATTCATGGCGCAGTGGCGACTTTAGGCACAGCGAGTAATACCGACCACCTGAATATTCTGTTCAAGCAGAGTAACCGGCTGACCATTGCCTTTGATGGGGACGCTGCCGGTCAAAAAGCAGCGCGCCGTACCTTGGACATTGCCCTACCCCTGCTGAATGATGGCCGCGAGCTGAAGTTTTTTGTCTTGCCCGCTGACCATGACCCCGATTCATTGATCCGCCGTGAAGGGATAGAGAACTTCAGACGCCTATTAGAACAGGCGCCGTTGATGTCGGACTTCGTGTTCGCCCATCTGACCCAAAATCAGGATATCACTACCCCTGAAGGCAAAAGTCAGGTCATGGGTGAACTAAAAAATCTGACTGAATTACTGCCCAAACACGGCTCCTTCCGTTATCTGCTGCAGCAATTTTTCCGTGAAAAACTGGGCTTTAACCGTAAATGGCAACCAAAAGTCAATACGGATGCATCCTTAAGCTTTAGTACCAAAATTGATGCTGAAGAATATGTGATTGCGATCTTGATGAATCATCCTTATCTATATATTCATTTTGAGCCGCTGCGCGCGCTGGTAGCGGAAGATCAGCTGCTGTTTAAAATTTTGAATATTCTGAATGTGATTTTTGATGACTTGCCAGATGATCCCGAACTGTCGATCTACTATGTGCTCGGTGCCTGCGCAGCCCATCATCATGAACTGCAGCATATTTTGCAGCATGCCAATGTCAGTGATTACACCTCATCGCCAGAACAGGCCGACAAACTCGCGGCTGATTTTTCGACCAAGCTGCAATATCAGTGTTTAAAAAACAAGATTAAATCCAAGAAATTTAGCAGCATTGCTGAAATGAAAAATCTGAAAATGCAGATTTATGAAATTGACCGAAAACGCTCAATGACCCTATTAGAAGACTGATTTTTCAAATTATTGATTCTTTTGAATCAAATGAAGTCAGTGCTAGCTCACAGTATTATTTATCATTTTCTCAAACAATCAGGTTGGGTTTTATGTTGAAGTACAAATCAACAAAGAACCAAGCCTCTCATCATACTGATTAAAATGAATGCCTGGATTTACGACGTTTCGCAACCACATTGCCCAGTTCTTCCTGCAACAGCTCAAAATAGGCAGGATCTTCCGCTTTGGCCGCCTCACGCAGCACAATAGAGGTTGGATGTAACAGTTTTTGGGTCAAACGATGTGAAAACTCGGCCAGTACAGTATCTGCCTTTTCGCCTTTGGCAATACGCTGGATTGCCAGTGTCAATTCTTCCTGACGTAAAGTTTCACCATGATCACGATAGGCATGAATGGTCGCCCCGGCCTGTTTGACCTTTTGCTGGGTCATCAGTTCTGTAGCCAGCTGATTGACCATGATTTCGGCCTCAACAGCCGCCTGACGGCGCTGTGCCAGATTTTCCTCAATCACGCTTTGCAGATCATCAACGCCATACAGATAAACCCCGTCCAGGCTTTCTACTTTGGCATCAATATCGCGCGGTACGGCCAGATCGACCAGCAGCATCTGCTGGTAACGGCGTTTTTTCAGTGCAGCCTTTACATCGGTAAAATGGATCACTTGATGCAAACTGCCGGTACAACTGGAAATGACATCGGCACGATGCAGATTTTCTGCAAGCTGATCAAAACCTATAATTTCGACCTCAACCCGATGTGCAATTTCCTGTGCCAGGATATCCGCACGCTCGCGGGTACGGTTACAGATAATGATCTTGCCCACCCCCATCTCTGCAAGGTGTTTGGCCACCAGACTGTTCATCTCCCCGGCTGCCACTATCATAATGGTCAGCTTGTCCGGATGACTAAATACTTGCAAGGCCAGTTGCGCCACCGCATAGCCCATTGAGACCGCATGACTGCCGACAGCCGTTTCTGAGCGCACGCGTTTAGCGGCATAAAAGGCATATTCAAAAATTCGGTTGAGATTGCGCGACACCGTATGGGAGTCTTTGGCCAGAGAAAGTGCGGTTTTGACCTGCCCCAGAATTTGTGGTTCGCCCAGCATCAGTGAATCCAGACCACTGGCGACACGCATCAGATGCGTCACCGCTTGAGCATTTTCATAACGATAGACATGATGTTGCAGTTGTTTGACATCTACCCCATTTTTCTGGGCGAGCCAGTTTAGCACCATGTCAGCATTGTCAGACATGGCGTAAACTTCGGTCCGGTTACATGTAGACACCACCACCATGTCGTTCAGTTCAGGGTGTTGGCTTTGCTCGGCAAGAATGGCACTTAACTTTTCAGGGTTAAACGCCACTTGTTCGCGCAGTTCTACAGAGGCAGTTTGATGGTTGACACCCAATGCAAAGAAAGACATATCAGGTCATCATTTCACTAAATTTATGCTATTGTGCAACATCGGTGTCATAAAAAGCATTACTTGGATCAATAAAAAATTGCGTCAAACAATTAGCCGTATCAACGGCCCTACAATTAAGCAATATTCTACCACATTCCTACTGGTGGGTAGCATGGCTTCGACTGCGCATCTTTATGCAGCGGAAGCAGTTTACCATGCAAATCAAAATTATGATGCGATAAAACAAAGTATGATGGCTGAGTTTGCCATCGCTGCACATGACATTCCGACTGCTTTGCACAACTATACGGTGCTGGCGATCAAGAGCAATTCCACTTCAGTCAAGCAGCGTGCACTGAATGTCGCGCTGGAACATGACGATCTTCAGGCCGCACTGGATATCTCTACGCACTGGGTGGTACAAGAGCCGCAAGATGTCCCCGCTTTATTTTATTTATCACATATTGCCCTGAAAGCACATGAATATGAGCTAGCCGCTGAGACCTTGGAAAAAATCCTGCAAATTGATGATAGTGCCGATCTGGAAGAAATTCTGGCCGGAATTTCACCAGAAGGTACAGAGGACCGTAGTTATCTGATTCAGGCTTTGAGCACCACCAAAGCCAAGGACAATCCGTCTATTCTGGTGCTGGTGGCCGGCCTGGAAGCACAAAATGGTCAGCTCGAACAGGCCTTAAATACGGTTAACCGCGCCTTAAAAAAACGGCCGAATGCAACCGGCTATATCCTGATGAAAGCCAATCTGCTCAATGCGCTTGGCGATACTCAGGCCACGCTACAATGGTATGAAAAATCCAGCCGTAAAAACCGCAATAATCTGGATGTGCGTCTGGCCGAAGTCAAATATCTGGTCAAGCTGAACGAAGCGACTTTGGCGCTGAAAAAACTGCAAGACATTCTAAAAAAGTGGCCGACTGCCGAAGAAGCCCTGTTTATTGCCGGACTAACCAGTATCGACCTGGAAGAATACGAGAAGGCCGAAAAATATCTGGTCGAACTGCGTTATTCTGCGCAATATCAAAACGAAGCCTATTATTATCTGGCGGTAAATGCAGAACGCAAACAGCATTATGAAACCGCCAAAGCCTATTATCGGCTGGTAGATGGCAGTCTTTACACGGTTTCGCGTCGCAACATGATTTCGATTTTCGCCCAGCAAGATAAGCTGCATGATGCGCTGCGTTTCTTAACACAGGAAAGGGTGAATTATCCGCAACATGCCAGCTTCCTTTATCTGGCTCAGGCGGATATTTTAACTCGTATGCAGAATAAAAAAGCTGCGATTCGCCTGCTGGAAGAAGCCAGCAAAAACCTGCCGGATGACCCTGAACTGGTCTATTCGCAAGTCCTGTTGCTGGATCCCCATCAGGATCGCGTCAAGCTGGATGAACTACTTAGCACTTTACTTAAAATTGAACCGAACAGTCCGACCTATCTGAATGCCTATGCCTACACCCTGGCGATGCAGAACCGCCGTCTCGAAGAAGCACGCCGCTATGTAGAGCAAGCACTGGAATATGCACCGGAACAGGCGTCCATTCTGGATACCTATGGTTATATCTGTTATTTACAGAATGACTTCGCTACAGCTGCGGACGTATTATACAAAGCCTATCAATTGAATCCGAATGTGAAGATTGGGGTGCGTTATGCCCGGTCGTTGTACATGAAAGGTGATCTACAACACTTCCACCAAGTGTTACAACAATTACAACAAAACCATCCAAATGACCCAGAATTGAAACAACTTAATTCGCTATTGTTAGCACCACAAACCAAAACGAGTTAATTAGTTTATGCGCAATTTAAGCCAATTGGGCTGCTGTGCCTTTGCAGCCACTGCTTTATTTTTAACTGGCTGTCAGCAGATGATCAAGCCACAAACGCCTGCCACTCCGTCTGTACAAGCGGAGAATCAATTCCAACTGCAAGGTAAAATTGGCGTTCGCACCCCTCAACAGACTGGCAGCGCATTCTTTACCTGGGTACAACAGCAGGAAGAATTTGATATTGAGCTCAGTGGTATCTTAGGTGTCGGTAAAACCCAGATTTCTGGCACACCGGGACAAGTGACTTTAAACAGCGCAAAAACCGGTGTGATTCAGGCAGCCAGTGCCGAGGAATTACTGCAACGCGCAACAGGCTGGCAAGCGCCGATCAGTTATTTAGTCGATTGGGTACAAGCCCGCCCTGCCACCACGGCTGCCAAATTACAAAAAGACGATGCGCAGCGGATTAACCAGATTATCGAACAGGGCTGGACAGTCGATCTCAATTATAATGCGCAGGCCAAAATGCCAAACCGCTTAAGTTTAAAGCAGTCACTTGGAAATGGTGCGGAAAACCGTATTACAATGATCATTGAAAACCGTTAATTGACCTGATTCCAGCCCATGATGATTCGTGTTCCCTCGCCTGCTAAACTGAATTTGTTTTTACATATCACCGGTCGCCGTGAAAATGGCTATCATGAACTGCAAAGTATTTTTCAGCTGATTGACCTGTATGACTGGCTGGAGTTTGAACCAAACGCTGATGATGCGATTCAGATAGAAGGTTTGGCCTCAGTCGATCTGCAACAGAATTTAATCTATCGGGCGATACAATTATTGAAGCCCTATGCCAAAACGCCGTGCGGACTAAAAATTCGTCTGGAAAAAAATATCCCGATGGGTGCAGGTCTGGGTGGAGGGTCTTCCAATGCAGCGACGACCTTGATTGTGATAAACCAGCTCTGGCAGTGCGATTTAAATATTGAGCAACTGGCAGATCTCGGGGTTAAACTGGGTGCAGATGTGCCGATATTTGTGCATGGTAAAAATGCTTGGGCTGAAGGCATTGGTGAACACTTAACATTCATAGACTTAGATCAAAAAAAATTCATTGTGTTAAAACCTGATTGTTTTATCAGCACTCAAATGCTTTTTTCGCAAAAAGCATTGACAAGAGACACGAAGAGCACTAAATTTTGCGCCTATCAGGAAACGCCATCTGATTTTGGAAATAACTTTGAGCCACTGGCAAGAAGCTTATATCCTGAAGTCGATGAAGCAATGCAATATCTCGACCAGTTCGGTAGAGCAAAGCTTACAGGTACAGGTGCTTGTGTGTTTATTGAAGTCACTGAAAATCTGAACATCGAAGATATTCTTGCAAATGCACCATGTAAAGCTTACCTGGTCAACAGTTTACAAGAATCACCTTTAGTTCAGTTTAAAGTGTAGATAGGGGTATCGCCAAGTGGTAAGGCACCGGGTTTTGATCTCGGCATCCGTTGGTTCGAATCCAGCTACCCCTGCCATTTTCCACCTGTAGATGTACTGTATTAGGGGTATCGCCAAGTGGTAAGGCACCGGGTTTTGATCTCGGCATCCGTTGGTTCGAATCCAGCTACCCCTGCCATCTTACAGTCATCAAATTAGGGGCGTCGCCAAGTGGTAAGGCACCGGGTTTTGATCTCGGCATCCGTTGGTTCGAATCCAGCCGCCCCTGCCATTTTCTCGAAAAAAGACAGAACACTCATTTGCTGTAAGACTGTTAATTTACCTTGACACTTTACCGCAAAAATATTAAAGTTCTGCCGCATTAGGGGTATCGCCAAGTGGTAAGGCACCGGGTTTTGATCTCGGCATCCGTTGGTTCGAATCCAGCTACCCCTGCCATCTATTCCCATATATCCCAACCGCCAAGGGTGCTTCATGCCCAATCTTGTCGTTTTTAGTGGATCTGCGCATCCACAATTCGCTCAAAAAGTCGTAAGTCACTTACATATTCCTCTAGGCGCTGCCTCTGTAGGTCAGTTCTCTGATGGTGAAATTGCTGTCGAGATTACTGAAAACGTTCGTGGTAAAGACGTATTTATCGTACAACCTACTTGTGCCCCAACTAACGATAACCTGATGGAAATCTTGGTGATGGCTGATGCTTTGCGTCGTGCAAGTGCGGGTCGTATTACTGCCGTGATTCCTTATTTTGGTTATGCTCGTCAAGACCGTCGTCCACGTTCAGCACGTGTTCCAATTACTGCAAAAGTTGTAGCAGACATGCTCACTACTGTAGGCGTTGACCGTGTTGTGATGATCGACTTGCACGCTGACCAGATCCAAGGCTTCTTCGATATCCCTGTAGACAACATCTACGGTACACCAGCGCTACTTGCTGACTTGCGTCAACAATCGCATCATAACCTGATGGTGGTTTCACCTGACGTTGGCGGTGTAGTACGTGCACGTGCTGTTGCAAAACAAATGGGCGATATCGATCTTGCAATCATCGATAAGCGTCGTCAAAAAGCGAATGAATCACAAGTGATGCATTTGATTGGCGATGTAAAAGATCGTGATTGTGTCATCGTTGATGACATGGTAGATACTGCTGGTACGTTATGCAAAGCTGCTGATGCATTGAAAACTTTCGGTGCTCGCAAGGTTGTTGCGTATGCAACGCATCCAGTACTTTCTGGTAAAGCGATTGAAAACTTAAAGAATTCTGTGATTGATGAACTGGTTGTGACTGATACCATTCCTCTTTCTGATGAAGCTTTAGCTCTGGGCAAGATTCGCCAGGTTTCAGTAGCCAGCATGGTTGCCGAAACGATTCGTCGTATTAACAACGAAGAATCTATTAGCGCAATGTTCGATTCTTATCTATAATAGAGCGCTGAATTTTCAAAGCCCTGCCATTTGGTAGGGCTTTTACTCACTAGACTGGTCGCAAGTCTGGTTCATTTAACTTAAATAGGATGTCTATCATGGCAAACTTCGTATTAAACGCAGCAGCACGTGAAGAAGCAGTTCAAGGGAAAGGTGCGAGCCGCCGCCTTCGTCTTCAAGCTAAAGTTCCTGCAATCATCTACGGTGGTGAAGCTGCTCCTGTAGCAATTACTGTTGAGCTTCGTCAGCTTGTTAAATTCTTAGAAAACAATTCATTCTTTGAAGAAGTTATCGAAATTGATGTAGACGGTAAAGTTGAAAGCGTTAAAATCCAAGCGTTACAACGTCACCCAGCTAAAAACACACCAATGCACGCTGACTTCAAACGCGCATAAGTGTTAATGGTGTAATTAGTGTCAAATATTTCACTGATTGTTGGTTTGGGTAACCCAGGTTCTGAGTATGCCCAAACCCGCCATAATGCAGGCTTCTGGTTCGTAGAACGCCTTGCAGACCAATATGGCATTACCCTCAAAAAAGACCCGAAATTCAACGGATTTAGCGGTCGTGGCAATATAGAAGGTCAAGACGTCCGTCTTCTTCTACCGACAACCTTTATGAACCTTTCCGGCAAAAGTGTTGTTCCTTTCGCCAAATTCTACAATATCGCACCTGAATCGATCCTGATTGCCCATGATGAACTGGACATGAATCCCGGTGTCATTCGCCTGAAAACTGGCGGTGGTCACGGTGGTCATAATGGTCTACGCGATATCGTGCCGCATATTGGTTCAAACTTCCATCGCCTGCGTATTGGAATTGGCCATCCTGGTGCCAAAGACCGTGTTTCCGGTCATGTGCTCAGTAAAGCACCTAGCAGCGAACAGAATTTAATGGATGATGCAATTTCCCATGCGCTCGCCCGCACAAAAATGCTGGTGAATGGTGAAGTACAGCAAGCCATGAATCAAATCAACGCATATAAGCCGAACTAAACATTCAAAAATTGCTGGACAATTCCGCTTGCCAGAAAGTTTATTTAAGCGCAAAATGCGTTTGCTCGATTGTTCACCATACAGCAAGCAAGATTGATTTAACCAAATGATCAAACTCTTAGGTCAACTCAGGGGACGCTAGCCATGCTATCTCGTTTATTAAAATGCAAAATTCACCGCGCTCACGTTACACATGCAGAACTACACTATGAAGGTTCATGTGCAATTGATGGCGTTTTGATGGATTTGGCTGGCATTCGTGAATACGAAGAAATTCATGTGTGGAACGTGACCAATGGTAAACGTTTTGCAACTTATGCAATTCGTGGCGAAGACAATTCAGGCATCATTTCAGTCAATGGTGGCGCTGCGCATCAAGCCGATGTAGGCGATATCGTGATTATTGCAACCTTTGGCGATTTCACTGAAGCTGAAGCGAATGCCCATCAGCCTCGCTTGGTTTATGCTAACCCAAATAATACAGTCAGCCACACCGCCAACTGTATTCCGGTACAAGTCGCATAATCTGATCAGACCAGATACCCAAAAGCTCGCACATTGCGGGCTTTTTTAATACCCGAATATTGACCTATTTAACTGCCCTCTCGCCAGCTTTTAGAGCTTTCACAGTTTAAGGGTTTTAATTGTTGATCCAGCAAATCAAATAACAAGGCCTTGCCATTTTCCTTCACTTTCAGCTCTGCAAATTTGGCGTTACGATAACAAGGCTCCAGACCCTCGGGGAACATGAAACTGTTAGCAGCAGGATACAAAGCCTCAAAAGTATTGCGTGGGTTTTTCAGCATTAATCGGGCCACACGTTCCGATTGATTGAGTGCACTTCGATCAAAACTGGTTTTAATAACTCTGCGCTGCTGCTCCAGCTGCACATAACTCATTACATGTGATTGATTTTTAAAATCTTCAATCTTTATGTCAGAAACAGGCTGTTCGGAACCATTCCCCGCTGCCACTGCGCTAAAATGCAGATCATAGTTCAGTACCATATAATCCCCTTGCAGGATCGAACGCGGATCGACTGGTGCCAACTCGACAAAGATACTGTCGCTTTTGGCCAGATGCCATTCATGCTGGACAATTAAACCTACGAATAAAGCAATACTAAAAATACTAAGATGCAGTGCCATAAACTTTTTCATCATGAGACCACTCCTGCTTTCAGCTGGAACTTCGGTGAACTCAACACATAAGCCAAAAGCAACACCAGCACACCTGAGGCAAAAATACTGACACTTTTAAATAAAAAACTTAGTCCCAGATTGTAATACAGCAGCCATAACCAGAAGATCAGTAGCAAAATGGTCAAGGCTTGCATCAATCGTTGTTGATTCACCATGGCCCAAGCCATAAACACTAAAATGATAAAAATTTCAAAGTAACCCAATGCAATCAGCAGAATTCCCGCAGCAGGAATGAGCCAGAGTTGAATTCGTGAAAATTGCTTGAGATGAATCCCGACAAAACTCAATAGCCAGAAAGCTGGCAAAATATAGAAAATCATGGCTTCATCTATACCATGTGGCTGCAATTGCTGAGCCACACCAAATTGCAGTAAACATTGAAAAATAGCCGTCACCACCAAAATACTAATCATCCATAAATTCATGCTTTTGGCATAAGCTGAAGCGAGCCAGTATCTCGCAGTAAGCAAAGCTCCTGTCAGAATGCTGTAATTCAGCAGCATGATCCACGTCAGCAGGCGCTGATCCTGAAAAAATGCATGTTGGTCGACCAGAACTGCAATTCCCAGTATATGTGCAAGTAACAACTGCAACAGCACCACCAGCCAATGCATACGACTCATGATAGTCAGCAGCGTAATGCCGACTTGTATCAGCCAAATCAGTAATAGGCTCTCTGTGAGTAATTGGGTATGAATCAATACCGCGGCCTGACCGCACACCCACAAACAATAAGCCAATTGCCGCAGAAAAACTGAGGGCTTGCTACGAATCAACCACCAGGCGACTGCGATAAAAATGACTCCCATCAGAATCGAAAAATTTCCCCAATAGGTCAGCAACAGCATGGCCAAGATCACACCAGCAATCCATGCGCCCAAGGCCAATGGAATGACCGAAAACCGGCTCTTGGGCAACAGCTTGATCAGCAAACCTGTAATAGCTGCAAACCAACTGAATATCAACAAAGCCAATACCAATAAGCCGGCGGCTGAATCCTGTAAATATTGCTCAGTGAGATCAAAAATCAGAATACTAAAACTCAGTGCCAGTCCTGCAATCAGTAAGCTGGTTTCAAGCTGTTGCTTTCGGGTATAGAAATAAGCACTGAATAAAATAGGCAGAACCAGCACCGAAGCCAAATACCAGATCGAATCCGAGTCGACAAACCGGAACATACTCACTACCGAAATGAGTACCACGATGGCGATAAACAGATAGCGCAAAACCGGATAATAACGTAAGGCATAGATCATACTTAGCCCGGTCAAAAGATTCAGACTGAGCAGATAAAGAGTTTCAGCACGCACCAACCAAAAGCTTTGTTTAAAATAAAAATACAGCGCCAGCTGACTGACCACACAAAATAATGCAAAGATCCCAATATTCGGCCGATACAGCCACGGCAGTAGCAGTAAAGCCCAAAGCAGAAATAACTGATAACTGTCAGCACCGGTCTGATAAATCTGTCCAATCACGGCCAGACTTAAGCCGAGCATTAGACCCGATACAGTATCCAGACTTTGTCTTAACTTTTCCCGTGCCGCGAAACGCACACTCAACAATGCCGAACCCAGCAATAAAATTTGAGGAATAAACAGCTGGACAAACTTGGGCAACATCCACCAGTTTGCTGCCAGCAGATACACGATACTGACAGCGATCAGCGCCAGCCCAATGATTTGAAGAATTTGAATCACAGCAGGTTGAATAAATAACAGCGGGGAAAATGGACGATCTGGCGATGGTACTGTTCTGGACATGCTAATCTGTTCAATTTTTATTTGATTTCACCTTAGCATGATTTTTGCAGGATATGCCAGGCAGGAACAGTCCAAGTATGCTGTACATTTTTAAATCAGGATTTGATAAATTCCGTACCCTGCAATCATGAGCAGAATCATGCCGCACAATGCCAGCAAATGTGGATAGAGTCGAGAATGGGATAAGTGGTTGAAACCCAAATACACCACAGACAAAGTCAGAAAATCCAGGAGAATCCAGCTCAAAGTCAAAATAATTAAACTTAAATCAAGATCAGGAGTAATCCCGATAAACTGCGGGAAAAAAGCCGCAAAGAAAATAATGTCCTTCGGATTAGAAATACCAACCAAAAAACCTTGTCGAAAACCACCATGCACAGGAACTAGATTCTCCTGAGCTTGCTCCTGCTGCTTAAAAATAACTTCACGGAAAATCTGCCAGCCCAGATAGCCAATATATAAACAGCCCAGCAGCTTGATCGCATCCAGCCATTGCGCATTAATGACCAACAAACCTTTTAGACTCAATACCGATAAGGCAATTAACACCAGAGAGGCGAAATTGGTACCAAAAATGGTTCTTAAAGCCGCCGCATAACCACCTTTTAAACCGGCACTGGCCACCAGCAACATCACTGGGCCAGGTGTAGCGATCATCACCACAACAGCCAGACAATATAAAAAATATTCACTAATATTCATGCCACCCCTCAGCTATTGTTATTTTTATGCATAAAAAAAGAGGACTTAGTCCTCCTCTTGTATATGAATCAGATGCTGACTGATACCGTCTGCCCGCAGAAAAGCCAGATCATAACTGGCAGTAGCCAAGGCCAAGATCCGGCGCTCAAACTCGTCCCAGAGCGGACGCACCTGCTTATAATGGATGCCCAAACCACTATCGTCGGTAAAATGCCGATTTTTTTCACAGAGCTTTAAAGCATGATACAGCTTGCGCCCTTTGGAAGCATCATCACGCAAGCGCACCCGTTTCGACAGCACAAAGGCCTGCACTTTGACAAGATCGGCATGCGGTAACAATGGCACCAGAATCTGATCCAGCTGTGCATCCAGTCGCTGCCACACAGCTCGATGCTGCTCAGCACTATACGTATTCCAGTGAATCACTTCATGATTAAAACGGCGACAACCACGACATACCGCATCACCAAATACGGTCGAGCAACGCCCTGCACATGGGGTTAAAGACGCAATACGACGATCTGAACTCAAAACACACTCCAAAGATACTGCAACTTTCAGTATCTGCATCACTGCACAAAATCCTGGGCCGGGCATGACTATACACGCTCTCTCCCATGAATTGAAGCCTGTTAAAAGACTTGCGTTTTACTCGCTTATTCACTCGAATCAAGCTAAAATATGCGCCTTTCAAATTATCATGCTACGTTGGAGTATTCCATGAACGCTACTGTAGAACAGCTTGCACCTGTAGAACAGCAAGCGACGACTGGTTGGGTTGTTGCCGCACTTTATCAATTCAAAGAAGTTCAAGATCCTGCTGATCTTCAGCAACGTCTTTTGGACCTGGTAAAATCCATCAACCTTTGCGGTACTCTAATTGTGGCAGGTGAAGGCATTAACGGTACGGTTGCAGGCGACCGTGCATCGATTGATCAAATTCACCAGTTCCTTCTAAATGAAGGTTTTAACGAAATGGAATACAAAGAATCTGACAGTTCTGAAAAGCCATTCCGTAAGATGAAAATTAAATTAAAAAAAGAAATCGTGACTTTAGGCGTGGAAGTAAAACCGCGTGATTTAGTCGGTCACTATCTTGATCCAAAAGAATGGAACGAACTGATTGCACGTGATGACGTGATTCTGGTCGATACACGTAACGATTACGAATACAAAGCCGGCACTTTCAAAGGCGCAATTGACCCGAAAACTGAAAGCTTCCGCGAATTCCCTGAATACGTGAAAAATAATCTGGAACAGCACAAAGACAAGAAGATTGCGATGTTCTGTACAGGTGGTATTCGTTGTGAAAAATCAACCTCTTTACTTCTTCAAGAAGGCTTCACTGAAGTTTATCACCTGAAAGGCGGTATTTTGAAATACCTGGAAGAAACCCCGGCTGAAGAAAGCATGTGGGAAGGTGAATGCTTCGTGTTTGATGGTCGTACTGCCGTAACGCACGGTGTTGAAGAAGGCCAAAACACCAAGTGTCATGCGTGTGGCTGGCCTTTACTTCCAGAAGAAGTTGCCCTCCCAAGTTATGAACATGGTGTCTCTTGTGTGTACTGTATTGACAAAACCTCGGAGAAACAAAAAGAAGGTTTCCGTATGCGTCAATCACAAATTTTAGCAGCAAAACGCAAACGCCTCTAATTTGGCCTTTTGTAATGAAATATATAAAAACCCTCTTCGGAGGGTTTTTTGTTTACATAAAAATCACAACAGTAATAAAACTCTTACCAATTCCTTACCAAGAACCTCATTTTTTTCCAAACAAGATTGTTAGTCTAATGATACGGTGATTTACAAGCTAAGTCTTTCATTATTAACTGAAATTTTTACTTGAAAAGGAATATAAAATGGCAGGCTCACTTGCTCGAGATTCAGACAATCTGGTTCAATTTCAACCAAAAGAAAATATAAAGCTGCAACGACTTCATCAAATTTCTGAAGAGCTTGAACAGCAGTCACATCTGTTCGTCGTTATCTTGGGAACCGTTATTGGCGCAATCTTGGCGCTGTTCATTGGTTACCATATCAATACCAGCATCATGCATTTTATCCTGCTGAGTATTCTGCCGATCTGTTTGGCCTATTTCTTACGTAAAGTTTATATTTATACCCTGACGCATAGCTAATTCTGCCTGATCATTTATATTCCAAGACTTTACCGCACAAAAAATACTGCTTAGGATACAGGCAGTATTTTTTATTTTGCCAATCATATGAATCTGACCGAATGGATTATTTCCGTTATGGAGCAACTGGGCTACTGGGGCATTGCTCTGCTCATGTTCCTGGATAATGTCTTCCCGCCAATCCCTTCCGAAATTATTATGCCTTCCGCGGGCTATTCAGCCTCTCAGGGCGAGTTAATACTCGTCGGGGTAATCATGTCCGGCTGTATCGGCTCCCTGCTGGCAGCCGCCTTGCTGTACTGGATTGGCTATAAATTTAACCATGATTCTATTTTTAAATTTGTCGATCGTTATGGCAAATATTTATTTATTAAATCAGAAGATGTAAAAAAATCATTGAGTTGGTTTGAGCATTATGGTCACCGGATTGTGTTCTTTGGCCGCATGATTCCTGCGGTTCGCTCGCTGATCAGCATTCCTGCTGGCATGAGTCATATGCCCTTCTGGAAATTTATGTTTTATAGCGCACTTGGAACCATCATCTGGACCACATTTTTGGCGTGTGTCGGATTTTATTTTGGCGAAAACCAGCATTTGATGCAGCAAATTTTCAGTAAAGTCAGTTATGTGATTATTGCCATTGTTGTGGTAATTATTATCTGGATTTTTTACCGTAGACAGCAGCGTAAAAATCGTCCATCCTGAGGGAAGATGCCTTAAGGAGATTAAAACGATGTCGCATTATCTAAAATATTTTGCCACCGTTTATCTGACCTTGGTTCTATTGGTAGGCATACTCATCTATGTATTCAATCTGGGCGCCATTCTGCTGATTCCTGCCCTGATTGCTTCTGCCTTTCTCAGTGCCCGATACTTTGTTAAGAAAGAACTTCGTTTGCCGACTCAGCAAGAGAAAAGCAAACTGGTCTGGGGCTCTACTATCATTGCTATGACATTCGGGTTTATCTTTTTAGTAGTGGTCATCTGGATGAACCCGCAGACAGATGAGATTTATAGAACCATCACCTATATAGGAAGAGGAACAAATTCATTCCTGGTGGCTGCAAGTATTGCCTTACATGCCTTACTGTTCCATATCGCCTACAATGCTTATGCACGCTATAGTCTGGCCAAGCGTACAGGCTTGGAAAGAAAATAGGATCGGGCAGCTCTCAAAGATGCAAAAAGGCCAAAGCTAAAAAAAGCACCCTGCGGTGCTTTTTTTATGAATTATTCTGGAGTGTGATACATCAGATACAATTCATTTAAGTTTTCTGGAATTTCTTCTGCAAGCTCGTCCATTAACTGGCCATTGCGACGGAAAGTTTCCATTTGTGGATCTTCATCATCAATGCCGCTGAAGACCATGATTGGCAGGGTTAAATCCACCAGTTGTTCTTCAAATTCTTCAGTAAACCAAGCGTCTTCGTTTAGGAACATGGCGTCTACAAAGCCCACACTCCAGTCACCCAAGCTTGATTCAGTATCTGCTTCTTCAATTTCAAACGGGAACGTAATCCCTTCTTCATTGGCTAAGCTTTGACGAATAGACTCTAACCATGCTTGCACCTGAGTGATGATTTCTGCAGGCACTTTCTTTTGATTACTATCAAAAAGTTCGTCTAACCATTTGTCGAATTTTGGGCCTACTGCAATAGCACATAAGAAACCATGGGTTGCCGCGAAATCTAGACCATGTTCATTTTGGTCACCATCTAGATATTCACTCAACAGGTCTAAATCTAAAGCACTCATCTAACATCCAAACTTAGAAAACCGAAAGGTTTAGCATAGCATTTATTCAGGCTATGCTAAATCCGAATTCGTTAATCTTCGTCGTCAAAATCGTCATCATCGTCGAAGTCATAGTCAAAATCTTTGAGTTCGCGCTCTAAACGACGTTGGGTCAGCAGATCATCGATCAGACGACGTTTTTCCAACGACTCTTTAGCACTGAGCTTGCTAGAAGCCTCATCGAAATTAACATCATCTTCACCGAAGTTATCATCTAGTTCAAAATCTGTAGAAGACACTAAAACTTCCTCATGAGTGAAAAATGTAAAAGGATTTAAGCGCTATTTATCGTGCCTAAAATAACAAGTCAAGTTTTATTTGGATTTTCGTATTTTTAATTTGTAATTAGGGGTTTTTTCTGTCTCAATTGTGTGCCATGATATAATCCACCCTGCGTCCTTATGTTTTTTGATTCTCCTTTTTTGAGTCATAAACAGACACGCATGGGATGAACTTGAAAACAACAAATTCACCCCCATCTTAAATTACTGAATTTCATTTTAAATATTTTATCAGACAGCTTTAATGCTGAATTCACTGATGAAATATGTAGGCTATTCACTAAATTTAACGAGCTTAAATCGTGCAGCATTGTACGGTTTTTTACTGCCACAGATTCAACGAAGAGTAAGCAAAAGATGAGCGATATGACTTCCCCTACTTCTCAAGTAGCGGCTCTGATTAGCCGAGGCAAAGAACAAGGTTATTTAACCTTCGCTGAGGTTAACGATCATCTGCCGGACTCCATCACAGAAAGCGAGCAGATTGAAGACATCATTCAGATGCTGAATGACGTTGGTATTCCGGTACATGATCGCGCGCCTGAATCTGATGATACGATGTTCGAAGATACTGCAGAAGCGGCGGATGAAGTTGCAGAAGAAGAAGCTGCAGCCGTACTTGCCTCGGTAGAAAACGAGCCAGGTCGTACCACTGACCCTGTACGTATGTATATGCGTGAGATGGGTACAGTAGAACTTCTGACTCGTGAAGGCGAAATCAGCATCGCAAAACGCATCGAAGAAGGTATTCGTGATGTTTTGCACTCGATTGCTTACTGGCCGAATGCGGTAGAAGTGGTACTGCAAGAATACAAAGATTATGAAGCGGGTGAACGCCGTCTTGCTGACCTTTTATCAGGTTATTTAGATCCTGAATCAGATGAAGAAATTCCTGAAGTTCTAGAAGAAGAAGCGGTTCTTGCTGAAGATGAGACTGACTCGAAAAAATCGACCAAAGATGTAAAACTGGACGATGATGAAGAGGAAGAAGAAGCAGATTCTGATGATGAATCAGAAGCAGATTCTGGTCCAGATCCTGAAATTGCTAAAGCGCGTTTCACTGAACTGGAAAATGCGTGGCTGAATACCAAAGCAACCATTGAAAAACATGGTCGTGACAGCAAACAGGCTGAAGAAGCTCTTCAGGCACTTGCAACTGTATTCATGATGTTCAAATTTACCCCGCGTCTATTCGATATCATTTCTGAAATGATTCGTGGTACCCATGACCAGATTCGTGGTGCAGAACGTGAAGTGATGCGCTATGCAGTACGTCGTGGCCGTATGGATCGTACCCAGTTCCGTACCAGCTTCCCGGGTCAGGAATCGAATCCAGCCTGGTTAGATGAGCAGATTGCGAAAACACCTGCAGACCAGAAAGCTTATCTGGAAAAAGTACGTCCAGACGTATTGGCCTTCCAGCAAAAAATTGCCGATATCGAGAAAGAGCTTGGTCTTGATGTAAAAGGTATTAAAGACATTGCCAAACGTATGGCTGTCGGTGAAGCCAAAGCACGTCGTGCCAAGAAAGAAATGGTTGAAGCGAACTTACGTCTGGTCATTTCGATTGCGAAGAAATATACCAACCGTGGCTTGCAATTCCTGGATCTGATTCAGGAAGGTAACATCGGTCTAATGAAAGCCGTAGACAAGTTTGAATACCGTCGTGGTTATAAATTCTCGACTTATGCCACTTGGTGGATTCGTCAGGCGATTACCCGTTCGATTGCGGATCAGGCACGTACCATTCGTATTCCGGTACACATGATTGAAACGATCAATAAGATCAATCGTGTATCTCGTCAGCTTCTACAGGAAATGGGACGTGAACCGACGCCTGAAGAACTGGGTGAACGTCTGGAAATGGACGAAGTTAAAGTACGTAAAGTACTGAAAATCGCCAAAGAACCGATTTCGATGGAAACACCAATCGGTGATGATGAAGATTCGCATCTGGGTGACTTCATTGAAGACAGCAACATCACGTCACCAATTGATGCTGCAACGTCTGAAGGCCTGAAAGAAGCAACACGTGAAGTTCTGGAAAACCTGACTGAACGTGAAGCCAAAGTCCTGAAAATGCGTTTTGGTATCGACATGCCGACTGACCATACTCTGGAAGAAGTGGGCAAACAGTTTGACGTGACCCGTGAACGTATCCGTCAGATTGAAGCGAAAGCACTGCGTAAACTTCGCCATCCATCGCGTTCAGAACACTTACGTTCATTCCTTGAGAATGATTAAGATTTGATGCTTGATGTGGGGACTTGAAATTTGATCATCAGTCTCCATTTAAGTAGCCAAGACAGACCCAAACGCCTGCATGATCGCAGGCGTTTCAAATCAGGGGGACTACCATGTTAGACCGTACACCATCTCGTGAACTTCAAGAACATCTTTGGGTTTTCCCTATGGATTATCCGATTAAACTGATTGGCCTTGCGGGCGATGAATTGCGTCACGCTGTCATCGACATTTTTCTAAAACATTTTCCAGATTTTGAAGGTGATAGCGTAAGTATTACACCATCACGTACTGGCAAATATCACTCCATTACCGCACAACTGCGCTTTCTGGAGCTGGAACAGGTGCATGCAGTGTATGCAGATTTGGCCGCCTGCCCGCTGATTAAAACTGCATTGTAATCGAAAATACAAAAGACACGCTTCCGGGCGTGTTTTTTTATGCCTGTACAATGACTGAGCTAGCGCTTAAATATTGCAGATCTCGCCCCTATTTCATGCCGAAGCCATTATAATTATGATCAGTTTTTATAATTACTAAGGACACTCCCTGTGACTGATGTGCTGCAAAAGCCCGAGCTGATCATTCGTCAATATCACGACCTCACACCTTATGAAGATCGTTTTCTGGAAATGAAAACATTTACGGAAACCCGTGATGAACATAGCCCGGATCAATTGTGGATTTTGCAACATCAGGATGTACTGACTCAAGGTCAGGCAGGCAAACCGGAACATATTTTAATACCAAGCAATATCCCGGTGATTCAGACCGATCGTGGTGGTCAGGTGACCTGGCATGGTCCCGGTCAATTGGTGGCTTACTTCATGTTTGACCTGAATCGTCTGGGCTGGAATGTGCGCACGCTGGTGTCTTATGCTGAAAACCTGATGATTGACTTGCTGAAAAAATATGGCATTGATGCCTATGCCAAACCGGATGCACCCGGGGTATATGTGTCTGAGCGAAAAATTGGCTCACTCGGTTTTAAAATTCGTAAAGGCCGTAGCTACCATGGTCTGTCCTTAAACCTGGATTGTGACCTGAGCGGATTCAACACCATCAATCCTTGTGGCTATGCAGGACTGGAAATGGTACGCATGAGTGACCTGCTCGAACAACCACCCCAGTTTAGCCAGTTGTGCACTGAAATTATTGAAACTTTGCGCCACAGCGGGTACTTTAAGCAAATAACTGTCGAGCAAAGATAAAGCCTTTGCATTTCAACCCCAAATAAATTAGAGTATTTACTCTAAACTAATAATATTGAGATAGGGATCATCACGTGATTGCGACTAAATCCGTAAAACCCGCTTTGCAGCTTGCCTATGTCAAACTCATGATGGATGTGATTGGCCGAGGTCTGGTCATGGCAAGTCAGGTGGATAAAGAAATCAAACAGGAAGTGGCCCATTTTCCAGAAAATTTTACTCTTTCCATGAAAGTCTTTCCGCATGGCCCGGCCTTTGTAGCGCGAGTCACTGAGGACAAACAACTGGAACTGGTTAAAAATCTGGAAAAAGCACCTGATTTGATCATTACCTTTAAACATCTGCACCATGCCTTTTTGGTGTTTTCTTTTCAGGAAAGTACCTCACAGGCTTTTGCCCATGACCGTATGATTGCTGATGGCGATATTTCCAATGCCATTCGCCTCGTTCGCTGCCTGAATAAAATGGAAGCACTGATTTTGCCGAAAATGGTGGCACAACTGGCAGTGAAAGAATATCCAAGCAATCTAAGCCTAAAAGAAAAACTAAGCGAAGCGAGCAGTATTTATCTGAAAATCGCTCAATCCTATTTGAAACGGAGTGTATAACATGGCTAAACCTTATTATGAATTTTTCTGTCCGGTCAAAGTGATTGCCGGTCATGCCGCGTTAGAACATATTCCGTTTGAACTTGCGACTTTAGGGGCCAAACGTCCGCTCATCATTACCGACAAAGGCGTCCGTGCCAACAATTTGTTGGCACCAATTGAAGCTGCATTTGAAATGGCAGATGCTGCAATTGTAGCGATTTTTGATGATGTACCACCCGACTCTAGCTTGGGTACAGTGCGCAGTGCGGCAAAGCTGTATCGCGAAAATCATTGCGACGCGATCATTGCTGTGGGTGGTGGTTCAGTCATTGATACCTCTAAGGCAACCAATATTCTGGTATCGGAAGGCGGTGATGACCTGCTGAAATATTCGGGTGCACATAACTTGCCTAAACCGCTGAAACCGTTCTTTGTGATTCCAACCACATCTGGTACAGGTTCAGAAGTGACCATGGTCGCTGTCGTGTCGGACACTGAAAAGAACGTCAAAATGCCGTTCGCCTCTTATTATCTGATGCCGCATGCTGCGATTCTGGATCCCCGCATGACCCAGACCTTGCCGCCACATTTAACTGCCATGACCGCAATGGATGCTATGACCCATGCGGTCGAAGCTTATACCTGCATGGCAGCCAATCCGATTTCGGATGCTTATGCCACCGCCGCAGTCAAAAAGATCAGTACCCACCTATTTAATGTGCTGGATAACCCTTCCGATGCACAAGGCCGTCTGGAGCTGGCACAGGCATCGACCATGGCGGGAATTGCATTTTCCAACTCGATGGTTGGCATTGTGCATTCACTGGGGCACTCATTGGGTGCAGTGGTACACCTGCCGCATGGTTTATGTATGAACTTATTCCTGCCTTATGTGCTGGAATACAACAAAGAGGTCAATGGCGATAAAATTGCAGATCTGCTCCTGCCTTTGGCGGGTGCCGATATTTATGCACAAACGCCAGCGCATCTACGTGCTGACAAAACCATTGCGACGATTCTGACCATGCGTGACCGGATTTACAGTCTGACCAAATTACCACGCACATTACGTGAAACCGGTAAGATTTCTGAAGCCCAGCTCGATGAAGTGGCAGAGAAAGCCCTGAATGATGGTTCCATCATTTATAACCCGAAAGAAGCCACCCTAGAAGATTTAAAATCTATCTTAAAAAAGGCTTGGTAATTACTGAAAAATAAGCCAATATAGCCGAAATTCCAGCCTGATGTTTTTTTAAACATCAGGCTTTTATCTTGCATAAGAAAAAATTCGATTTCTTTTTTGAATGGCACATTTTATGCAGGACAAAAGTCAAAAAAATAGCTAGCAAAAGCCGTTCTTTTCAAGTAGATTGGCGGACTTTTATAGAAAACTGTAGGGGGGATCGTTCGTCTCAAACGATCCTTATAAATATGACTGATCCTTGATCAACGATTAAGAGGATAACGCCGTTGACTAATATCTCTGGGACTCAATCGGCAGCTAAACTGCAAAAAACGCTGGGACTCTGGCACATCATTATTATTGGTTTAGCTTATATTCAACCCATGACCTTGTTCGATACATTTGGTCTGGTATCTGAAGAAAGTAACTTCCACGTTCCTACCTCTTACATTTTTGCACTGATTGCAATTTTGTTAACCTCCTTGAGCTATGGTCATATGATTCGTCGCTACCCTTCTTCGGGTTCGGCCTATACCTATGCGCAAAAATCCATCCACCCGAACGTAGGTTTCATGGTGGGTTGGTCATCCTTGCTGGATTACCTGTTATCGCCAATGGTCAATATCATTCTGGCTGTGATTTATCTGGAAGCACTTTTCCCGGATATGAACCATTGGGTTTGGGTCATTGGTTTAACCGCCTTTATGACTGCAATTAACCTTCGTGGTGCGAGATTTGTTGCCAACTTCAACAGTATGATTGTATTCGTACAATTGGGCGTCATTGCATACTTCACCTGGATGGTTTACCAACTTCTGGAAGGTGGTGTAAATGCAGACGGCACACTGGTCAATGCAAAGTATCAATTGTGGAGTTTAGAGCCATTCTGGAATGAGTTTACGTCTGTTGCTGCCCTGATTACCGGTGCAACCTTACTGTGTTTCTCATTCACAGGCTTTGACTCTTTAAGTTCTCTTGCTGAAGAAACCAAAGATACTGAGAAAACCTTACCTAAAGCGATTTTCTTGACTGCATTATTGGCAGGTATCATCTTCATCATCAGTACTTACTTTATGCAGATCTTCTTCCCGAATGATCCAAAAACTTACTTTGAAGATATCGCTGCAACACAGCCGGATATTTTACAAGCTGTAGGTGGCGTGGCGTTTAAGACAGTCGTACTTTACTTCGCAATTGTGACAGTCATGGCTTCTGGTATTTCAGCACATGCGGGTGTATCACGTCTGATGTACGTGATGGGTCGTGATGGCGTGATCAACAAGAAGATCTTCGGTCATATTAGCCCGAAAAACTACACACCTTCCTACAACATCCTAATCGCTGGTGCAGTGGCTTTAACTGCTGGCTTTATGGATCTTGACTTTGTGGTGTCTTTGATCAGCTTTGGTGCCTTAACTGCATTCAGTTTCGTCAACTTGTCAGTGATTTCACGTTATGCATTACGTGATGGTCGTACCAAGAGTGCTAAAGAGATCATGAACTTTGTCGTTGTTCCTTTACTTGGCTTCATTTCAGTATTTGCATTGTGGCTAGAAGTCGATGAAGCTTCGCTTAAATACGGTCTGATCTGGGCATTTGGCGGTATCTTGTACTTGGGCTATAAAACTAAAGGCTTCAAGCACCCAGCTCCTCAGCACAATGAATTTGACGATAAATAATATCGTTTCAATTCAAATAAAAAAGGCGCTTCATGCGCCTTTTTTTATGTCTGTCATGTTTTGATTTTACTAATGTAAATAACAATCAAAACCCATCTGGGTATTGACCCGATTATTTTCATAACCCAGTTTCTCGATAAACAGACTGCGATTAGACAATAACTTTTGCTCTTCCGGACCTAAACGGGCTTTATTCTTGATAGCCAGTTGATACATTTCATCCACGACATCCTGAAAAATATCAGAGACTTCCTCACGCTTGGCGGGCTTTAATTTACGCCCTCGCCAGGTCCATTGAAAATCATCTGCATCCAAGCTCTGTCCCCATTTTTCAATACGCGTATCTAAGCGTTTTTGCATGTTGAGCAAACCCTGCTGTATTTCCGCTTGAGTAATGGGTTGAACTTCCTTTGTTGCCGATGTGGCAGCACTGCCCTCTTCCGCATTCACGGAAGCCGCAACAGTTCCAAGACAACATACGATGACAAGTTTTACTAGAGGCTTCAAAGCTGCACCTTTTGTTATATTTGATAAAGTTATAAATTCAAGCATACAACGAAGTGAAAAGCAGTTTATCTATTTGTTACACAAAATAAAAAAGCCACCCAAAGGCAGCTTTTAGAATCATCACAAATTTCAGCTTAAAGCGTTTTAAAACCTTGCTGACGCCAAGCTTCGTAGACAATTACTGCAGTGGCATTCGACAAGTTCAAACTTCGGGAGTTTTCTGCCATCGGTAAACGAATCCAGTGCTTTTGCGGAAACATCATACGAACATGTTCAGGCAGACCACGAGTTTCCGGACCCATTAACAAGGCCACAGGACAGTTTAAATCCGAAGTATGCGGTGTTTCAGAACCTTTGGTGGTCAATGGATAGATTGCATCCAGCCCAATGCCTTTGCTTGCCAAATCGGCCAGACAGTCTTCGATGTTTTCCCAAATCTGCATATTGGCATATTCGTGATAATCCAGACCGGCACGTTTCAGCTTTTTGTCATCCAGCTCAAAACCCAGCGGCTTGACCAGATGCAACTGTGCTCCGGTATTCGCACATAGACGAATGATATTGCCTGTATTTGCAGGAATTTCAGGCTCATATAAAACAACGTGGATCACAGCTTACTCACTCAATATATTTAATTCAGACAGGACATTCGTCTTGCGCTCGGGCAAAGCAGTGCTTTGCTTATCCTCGCTCATGCCATTGCAATTGTTCACGTAAGCGTACAACTTCACCAATAATGGTCAAAGTTGGGGCTTGAATCTGATGTTCGGACACTTTGGATGCAATATCGGCAAGCGTTCCTACTACAACTTTCTGTTCAGGCGTCGTACCTTTAGAAACCAAGGCCACTGGCATGTCGGCTCGCTGACCATGAGCGATTAATTCTGCACAGATTTTCTCCAGTCCCACCAGCCCCATATAAAGCACCAAGGTCTGGTTTTCATAGACCAACTCACTCCAAGGCAATTCTGGCGAACCTTCTTTTAAGTGACCGGTCAGAAAACGCACACTTTGCGCATAATCACGATGGGTTAATGGAATACCGGCATAGGCTGAACATCCTGAAGCTGCGGTAATCCCTGGAACCACCTGGAAAGTAATTCCAGCAGCAAATAGCTCTTCAATCTCTTCACCGCCACGCCCGAAGATAAATGGATCACCGCCTTTCAGACGACAAACCCGCTTTCCTTCACTGGCATATTTCACCAACAAGGCATTAATTCCATCTTGCGGAACCGCATGATTGGAACGTGCCTTACCCACATAGATCTTTTCCGCATCACGGCGGCACAGCTCCATAATTGGCGCTGAAACCAGTCGGTCGTAAATCACCACATCCGCTTGCTGCATCAAACGTAAGGCTTTTAAGGTCAACAGCTCTGGATCACCCGGACCCGCACCGACCAAGTAGACTTCACCTTTCGGCTTTTGCCATTCTTGTAAGGCTTGCTCGATCAGGCGATCTGCTTCCGCGATATTGTCGTTAAACACCTGCTCTTTTAGCGGACTGGCATATAAATCTTCCCAGAAAATACGGCGTTCATCCGGATTGACAATTTTAGCCTTAACCGCACTGCGCCATTTTCCTGAAAATTCAGCCAACTTGCCCATTCCATGCGGAATAGCGGCTTCTAACTGAGTACGGATCTGTCGCGATAATACCGGCGACGTACCATTTGATGCGACCGAAATGACCAATGGCGAACGGTCAATAATCGCTGGCACCATAAAGCGGCAATGCGGCGGATCATCAACGCTATTGACCAGAACATTTTCCGCTTCACACAATTCAAAGACCTGACGATTGGTCTCTGCATCATCAGTCGCCGCAATCACCAGTCGATATGAACGTAACGCAACTTCAGGATGAAAAGCCGCCTGCACATATTGTCCTTGGCTATTTTGCACAATTCTCAACAGACTCTCTTCAATTTCAGGCGCAATCACATGAATGATCGCACCTGCTTTTTGAAGTAAAAGTGCTTTACGGTATGCAATATGTCCACCACCGACAATCAGACAAGGTTGCTGTTGCAACTTTAACGAGATTGGAAAAATATCCACGAACTACCTCAAAATTTTAAATCTGACTGTCTATGCAATTTTCATGCACATTTAGGGATGCTGAGATCGACAATTAGTCGATATAAGTCGCACCACACATATATGGACGTAATACTTCAGGAATCTCAATGGAGCCATCGGCACGTTGATAGTTTTCCATCACTGCAAGTAAAGTACGACCCACGGCCAGACCTGAACCATTCAAGGTATGCACAAATTCAGTTTTCTTCTGATCAGCACGGTAACGCGCTTTCATACGACGCGCCTGGAAATCACCCATGTTTGAGCATGAAGAAATTTCACGGTAGGTATTTTGGCTTGGTACCCAGACTTCCAAGTCATAAGTCTTGGTCGCACCAAAGCCCATGTCACCACCACAAAGTAAAATTTTACGATATGGAAGTCCGAGTGCTTGCAAAATGCCTTCAGCATGGCCAGTCAATTCTTCAAGCACTTGCATCGAAGTTTCAGGTTTTACAATCTGAACCATTTCGACTTTGTCGAATTGGTGCTGACGGATCAAACCGCGGGTATCACGACCATAAGAACCTGCTTCGCTACGGAAACATGGCGTGTGCGCTGCATATTTCAGTGGCAGACGGTCTGCATCAATAATTTCATCACGTACGAAATTCGTCACTGGCACTTCAGCAGTTGGAATCAGATAAAACTCTTTTTCGCCCTGCAGCTTAAACAGATCTTCTTCAAATTTAGGCAGCTGACCAGTCCCACGCAATGAATCTGCATTGACCAGATAAGGCACATAGGCTTCGGTATAACCATTTTGATCAGTATGCGTATTTAGCATGAACTGGGTAATGGCACGTTGTAAACGCGCCAATGGACCTTTCAATACACTGAAGCGTGAACCAGTTAATTTGGTCGCGGTTTCAAATTCAAGACCGCCCATCATTTCGCCCAGATCCGTATGGTCTTTGATTTCGAAATCAAATTCACGCGGTGTACCCCATTTCAGGATTTCCACATTATCGCTTTCGTCTTTACCTTCAGGCACAGCTTCATCTGGCAAGTTTGGAATAGATAATAATTTTTCTTCAAGCTCAGCTTGCAGTTCAGCCAGTGCTGCTTCAGCTGCTTTGATTTCATCACCAATCGCAGACATGCGTGTCATGATTTCAGATGCGTCGCCACCTGCTTTTTTAATTTGACCGACTTGTTTGGCACCGGCATTACGTTCAGCTTGCAGTGTTTCTGTCTTGGACTGAATCTCTTTACGGCGTGCTTCTAGGGATACCCACTCTTCAACATTGAGTTGAACACCACGTTTTGCCAAGGCTACATTTACAGCCTCAATATTATTTCTGAGTAATTTCGGGTCGATCATAATCAATCTTTGCAGAAGAAAAAAACTGGCTATAGTGTAAGCTCTTAACGTCAAAAAATACAGTGACCATGACCCTGGCTGCGTCCTATTAGCACAATATTTAGGAAGCTTCTTACTGCAAAATGGCTAAATATTCAGACTGAATCACTTCCTTTAAATCCACATAGGACACTTTTAATTCAGGCATTCCTGTTGCTGCGGGAGCTAATTCGCCTGCTGGATACACCATCACCAGACCTGTTGTATCAAAATAATAGTTATCACCCAATTTTAACTGCTGTGGTTGAATGCCCTGCGTATTCAGCCATTGAGTATTGGCCTGATACATTGCATTCAGCAGTTTCTGCTCACCGCCATTTAATAATAGTTGGGAGAGGGCCAAACGTTTTCTCTGCTTTAGATCAAAATTGATATATTCCACATGTTTCAGAGAAGCATTTTTGCTCCTCGCCAGATTGGAACTTTTTAAGGCAAAAGTCGCCAGATAAGCGTGCTGACCAATAAATTCTACCTTGATAAAGCGCTGATCCAGATAATGCGGCTCATCAGCTTTTTTAGGATTTTTCTGGGTGATTTTGGTGAATGCAACAGGTTCGGTATGCTGTATCCGCTCAATAAAATATTGATTAATCCAGTCAATATTGCTGTCCACCGTTTGTAGATCGAAGCGCACACAACCTTCTATTTCACATACCACTTTGGCTGCCCCTTTAATTGGAACGGTTTTGGCTTCAATTTGCACAACCCGATCTGTTTGCGCGAGCGTTGCCACTGAGCTGGATTGAGGCTGACAACCCAACACACCCACAGTGAGTAATAAAACAGCGTAAATTTCAGCAATTTTAAATAGATTAATCTTCATTTTGAGCTCCCAAAATTTTGCAATTTCATTGACTCGACTTTTATTTATTCTAAGATGCTCTCGTGTTTAGATATAGCTGAACCTTGTAGCCTGTCCAAAACAATCCTGATGATCGGCAATAAAAAAGCAACCTCGAAAGGTTGCTTTTTTAGTTGGTTCATATTGATGCTTATTGATCAATGATGTCCGTACCTTTTGGTGGAGTAAAGTTAAAGGTGGAGGCTGGAATACTGCTATTTACTTTTACATTGCTAAATTTGATATTAGTGGTTTGTCCCAATGAATCCTGCAAGATCATCAAGCTTGGTGCTTTGTTCGCGCCAAAGCTAATGGTCAGGCTTTCAAACACACCATCGGTATTTTTAGGATACAGCGTATAATAGGTTTTGCCTTTATTTGGCTGAGTCACCCGGTAAGACTGCATAATCTGGCTGGTGTTTCCTGACAGCAATAACGCCGGCGTATTGGCAACCTGCTCATCTAAGCTTTGACGAACGGCTTGCTGCAAGTCCGGATCATAAATCCATACGGTTTTACCCGTGGTTGCAATGACTTGCTTCGACGGTGCGGTCGTTTCCCAATAGAATTTACCCGGACGCGCGACTTTCATCACCCCTTTAAAGGTTTGATTCATATGTTGTGCAGTCAAACCTTTTTTCTGGGTCGCTCTCGGATTGGTGACCTTAGTGCTTTGTTCGAAATTTGCCGTCATGCTACGCACATGATTGAGCTGCTTGACCAGACTGGCTGTTGCCTGTTGCTCCGAAGCTGCCACAGGTGCAGCAAACACGGTTGTACTCATCACCGGTGCTAAAGTCACTGCACCCAGAGCCATAGCACAGACGGTTTTACGAAGCATATTCATAATTTCACCTTTATATTTTGCGTGATCGCAATTTATTTGATAGCTCATCTTAAACGAAAATTAAAAGCTAAAATGATAGAAAATAAGAACTTTTGTATTGTTATTAATTCGAAACCGGTTTTTTTGTTCATCATTATGAAGATTTCAGGACAATTTTTACATTATGGAATGTCGCTTAATCTGCCTATTAATTTTCAGGCATAAAAAAACCCACAATAACTGTGGGCTTTTTTCTATCTCAGCGAATTACGCGTCAACAGATACGTAGCGACGGCCGAATTGACCTTTCACTTCGAATTTTACTACGCCATCAGCAGTAGCAAATAATGTATGGTCACGACCCATACCAACGTTTTGACCAGCGTGGAATTCAGTACCACGTTGACGAACGATGATGTTACCTGCAGTTACAGTTTGACCACCGTAAACTTTAACACCTAACATCTTAGGATTCGAATCACGACCGTTCTTAGTCGAACCACCGGCTTTTTTAGTTGCCATGTCTATTTACTCCTCGTAATTAGCCTGAAATAGCTGTAATTTTCAACTCAGTGAACCATTGACGGTGACCTTGTTGTTTACGGTAGTGTTTACGACGACGCATTTTGATGATGCGGATTTTGTCGTGACGACCATGGCTAACTACTTCAGCAGTTACAGTAGCACCAGCAACAACTGGAGCACCGATTTGAATGCTTTCACCGTTAACAAGCATCAATACGTCATCAAACGTAATAGTCGCGCCAGTTTCAGCTTTCAATAATTCTACTTTAAGGGTTTCACCCTCAACTACACGGTGCTGTTTACCACCGCTTTGGATTACTGCGTACATAATGTACTCCAAACAAGCCCGTGTCGTCGTGCCGATAAAGGAATATATCGAACTTAAGACGTACGCCACTGGGGGATATCTAAGGGCGAGGATTTTAAGGGATATTCAAAAAAACAACAAGCCATTTTACTGAAATAATAATGAGCAGGATGCGCTAATTATTTAACTATTAAATAATTTCTATCAAATCAAATACTCAAGATATATTCAGCAACAAAATAATACAGCAGAAATCCGGCCATTTTGATTAATATACTCAGCCTGATGAATAGGGCGACTCCCCTGAGCTTTCCTGATTTTTTATGGCTCGAAATATGGATCGAATCTACATAAGATCTATAAAAAGCTGATTTTTAGTGGAGTTTATGCATTTCTTAGGTTTCACTCATGTTATAAATTGTTAAACTACGCCCAGCGATTTACCAGACTAGAGGTTTTCTTTCACATGACCATCGACTTTAAGCAAGACATTCTCGCTCCTGTTGCTAACGACTTTGCTGCGATGGACACATTCATTAATGAAGGAATTACCTCAAAAGTTGCATTAGTGATGGCCGTCAGTAAACACGTGGTGGAAGCGGGTGGCAAACGTATGCGCCCGATTATGTGCCTTCTGGCCGCCAAGGCGTGTGGTGCTGAAAATTTAGAGCCGCACCGTAAACTGGCTGCAATCATTGAAATGCTGCATACCGCAACACTGGTGCATGATGATGTGGTAGATGAATCCGGTCTGCGTCGCGGCCGCCCGACGGCCAATGCCACCTGGAATAACCAGACTGCGGTTTTGGTCGGTGACTTTCTGATTTCACGTGCTTTTGATTTGCTGGTCGACCTGAATAACATGGTATTGCTCAAAGATTTTTCGACCGGCACCTGTGAAATTGCTGAAGGTGAAGTGCTGCAACTACAATCCCAGCATCAACCGGAAACCACTGAAGCGACTTATTTGAATATTATTCATGGCAAAACTTCGCGCCTGTTTGAACTGGCCACCGAAGGTGCTGCCATTTTGTCGGATAAAGATGAATTCCGTCAGCCTTTAAAAACCTTTGCCGGACATTTCGGCAATGCTTTCCAGATTATTGATGACATTTTAGATTACACCTCCGATGCGGACACGCTCGGCAAAAATATTGGTGATGATCTCATGGAAGGTAAACCGACCCTGCCATTGATTGCGGCACTGAAAAACACCACCGGTGAGCAACATGAAATCATCCGTCGCAGTATTGCCACTGGCGGTACAGAACATCTCGATCAAGTCATTCAAATTGTCAATGCGTCCGGGGCACTGGACTATTGCCGTCAACGTGCGACTGAAGAAACGGAAACCGCCATTCATGCCTTGCAGGCATTACCTGACTCTGAGTATCGTCAAGCTCTGATTAATCTGGCCAAACTGGCCCTACACCGAATTCAGTAATCTTTAAACTCGCCTATGCATATTAATTTTCTTGATCTTTTCCAAAACATGCAGCATCAGCTTGAGCAACCTCAGGCGGTGCTGGATGAAAATCTTCTCATTGAACTGATTGAAAGAATCAGACCGGAAGACAGCAGAAATACCGAAGAAATCGAAGCAAAGTTCAATGCATTTATCCAGGCTTTATTATTGACGCCGAATGCAGTTTCAGCATTACAGACATTTACCCTGCGGATCATTAACCGTTATAAACAGACCAGTCTGTTTTCCGATACCGGTATTTTGTCTCTGGATGGTTTCTGGAATCAGCTCAATCAGCGTATTGGCGCGCATATCCTGCCAGTTATTCCGGATCATCAGCAATTACAAGAATTATTTCGCAAGGTTTTTTATCAGCCGACCGATAAATACTGGCTGGATTATTTTGATGAAGATGACTGGCAACGCTTATTTTCAGTTCTCAATCAGGGTCACTCCAATCAGCCTGAAAAGACCCGCATTAAAGATCAACTGATCAAGGCACTGACCATTTTGTCGTATCGGATCAGTGGTATTGGTCTGCATCCTGAATTTATTAATGCACAGCCGGAACTGATGGAATATGAATCTCCTTTTCTGGTGCAGAACCGTGAGATTAACGAATTTATTCAGGAATACAAAAAACGCTATAACACGGTCACGCTGGTCGATTCGATCACCCCGCCAGATGCTTCGCAAGCACTGGTGATGCTGGAACAGTGTCATGATGTCGTGGCAAAAATTCGCCGCTCTACCAAACGGATTGGGGTCAGCGTGAGTCTGACCTATATGCTGGCACTGCTGGAGCAGTGTCTGGAGCGGGTTGAAATCCTGCTCAACATGGTCATGGACGAGGATGACCTGCGCTACCAGTCCATCGGCCTGTTTATTGCAGATATCACTGAAGCGATTTATAGCGAACGCAGTGTACGTGCCCTGCTGGCGACCAATAGTGAACTCCTGGCCTTGCAGGTGACTGAGAATGCTAGTAAAACCGGCGAGCACTATGTCAGTACTGACAAAAAAGGCTTTCTGGCCATGTACAAATCGGCCGCCGGTGCAGGTGCAATCATCGCGACGATGGCCACCCTGAAAATCCTGATGACACGCCTGAGCATGGCGCCTCTCATGCAGGCCTTTAGCTATAGCATGAATTATTCGCTGGGTTTTATGCTGATTCATGTGCTGCATTTTACCGTGGCGACCAAACAGCCAGCGATGACAGCCGCTGCACTGGCGGCCACAGTCCAGCAACGCAAAGGCTCAAAAATGGCGCAAATTGCCGAGCTGGCTGCGCTGATTGTGAATATTATCCGTACCCAGTTTGTGGCAATTCTGGGCAATATTTCGATTGCGATTCCTGTAGCAGCATTGATTACCCTGCTGTGGGATTTTGCGCTGCATGAACCTTTAATGAATCATGCCAAGGCTGCCAAAACCCTGCATGACCTGAATCCGTTTACTTCGTTGGCAATTCCACATGCAGCGATTGCCGGAGTATGTTTGTTCCTGTCCGGATTATTGGCCGGTTATTTTGACAATATGGCCGTTTATCGCAAAGTCGGCCCGCGACTGAAAGCCCATGTGCGTTTATCGCAGCTGATGGGGCAAGAGCGTCTTTACCGTTTTGCTGACTATATTGAACGTAATCTGGGTGCACTGGCGGGTAATTTTATTTTCGGGATCATGCTCGGCAGTATGGGCACCATTGGTTTTATTCTCGGTCTGCCACTGGATATTCGCCATATCGCCTTTGCCTCTGCCAACTTTATTCAGGGTCTAATTACGATCAATGGTCCCGATATCGGCTTGATCGTAGTGTCTTTTCTGGGTGTGTTACTCATTGGCCTGACCAACTTGTTTGTCAGTTTCACTCTGACGATTATTGTAGCCTTACGCGCACGCCGGGTGCGTTTTGAACAGTGGAAACCTTTGGCAAAACTGGTCATGACGCACTTCCTGACCCGACCTAGTGATTTCTTCTGGCCACCCAAGCAAAGCATTGAAATTGACGAAAATCATACATCGACAAAAACTCAAAACTGAGATAATTACACTATATTTAGCAACAAATTCCTTACGAAAAAAATGGAATTCGCATAAAATACGCACACTTGAAAAAAAGTGTACTGACAAGTACACTTTGGTCAGACAATTGACCGATCTGCGAACGGTTAAAAGGACAAGGATTTTTGGCATGCATTACTTGTTACTTTTTGTCGGTATTTTATTTTTAATTTTCAGTGTGTTCATCCTGAATATCCCTGCTTTAAGCAAGCTTGATTTGCACGCAGTGGAGTGGATGAGTCTGTATCGCACCGAGTTTTGGAATCAAATTACTCAGTCCTTATCCTTAATAGGTGGCATGCCGTTTGTATTATTTTTATCCACGCTATGGTGTATTGTTGCATTGCTGTGGTATAAAAAGTATACAAACGCAATTTTTATATGTATCGGAATTATCGGAGGAATTCTCCTAGCTTGGCTGTTGAAATTTGCAATTGCCCGACCCCGACCACCAGAATCCTTGCATCTGGTTGAAAGCTTTGGAAGTTCCTTTCCAAGTGCCCATAGTCTATATGCGGCCTGTCTGGCTTGTCTGGCAATTTACATCCATCGGCAACATTCCCGTTATACCCTCATCGTGATCGGTGCAGTGGTATGGATGCTGATGATGGGGATCTCAAGAGTTTATCTGGGCGTACATTTTCCTTCAGATGTCATATCCGGCTGGAGTATCAGTTTTATTTGGATTTCGTTGTGGTATATGGTCTGGATCAGATATTGCGCGGCTCACAAATAAGAAAATTTAGATATAAATCTAATTAGAGGTGGAATAATGATGTCTGCAAAGCTTTGGGCACCTGCCCTGACTGCTTGCGCATTGGCAACAAGTCTTGCACTTGTTGGTTGTAGCAAAGATCCTAAAGAGGGCCAGCAAGCTGGTGCTCAACAACAAATGCCACCGACTGAAGTCGGTGTTCTTGTTGCACAACCGCAAAGTGTAGAGCAGTCTGTAGAGCTCTCAGGTCGTACAACAGCATTTGAAATTTCAGACGTACGTCCACAAGCCAGTGGCGTGGTGCTTAAACGCTTGTTCACGGAAGGCAGCTATGTGCGTGAAGGTCAGGCCTTATATGAAATCGATTCAAGCACCAACCGCACTACAGTAGACAATGCCCGTGCAGCGATTGCCCGTGCTGAAGCCAATCTGGGCGTATTGCGTGTGAAGGAAGGCCGTTACCGTCAACTGGTCGGTACCAATGCCATTTCCAAACAGGAATATGATGACATCGCGGCACAGGTCAAACTGGCTGAAGCTGATTTGAATGCCAATCGCGCAACTTTGCGTAATGCAGAAATCAACTTGGGCTATTCGACTGTACGCGCGCCGATTTCAGGCCAGACCAACCGTTCGTCTGTGACGGCAGGTGCTTTGGTAACAGCGAATCAGCCAGAGCCATTGGTGACGATTCAGCGTCTGGATCCAATCTATGTAGATATCAACCAGTCAAGTGCTGAGCTTTTACGTTTACGTCAACAGCTTAATCAAGGCAGCTTGAACAGTTCGAACAACACCAAAGTCAAGTTGAAGCTTGAAGATGGCAGTATCTACCCGGTTGAAGGCCGTCTTGCATTCTCTGATGCCAGCGTGAACCCTGAAACAGGTACTGTGACTTTACGTGCAGTATTCCCGAACAAAAATCACCTGCTTTTGCCAGGTATGTTTGCCACTGCGCAAATCGTACAGGGTGAAGTACCGAATGCTTTCCTGATTCCGCAAGCAGCTTTGACCCGTACCCCAACAGGTCAGGCGATGGCGATGCTGGTCGGTGCTGACAATAAAGTGACGCCACGTCCAGTGACCACCGTTGGTTCCCAAGGCAGTAACTGGATTGTGACCGAAGGTCTGAATCCAGGCGATAAAGTAATTGTAGATGGTATTGCGAAAGTAAAACCTGAACAGCAAGTTGTACCAAAACCTTATCAACCTCAAGCTGCTGCGCCACAAGGTGCTGCACCGCAACAGCCTGCAACGAGCGAGAAAAAGGCAGATGATACTAAAGAGAAACCTGAACAAAAACCTGCTGCAAATGCATAAGGAGTAATGGTTCATGGCTCAATTCTTTATTCATCGCCCGATTTTCGCTTGGGTGATTGCATTGGTCATTATGCTGGCGGGTATTTTAACCATCAGCAAAATGCCGATTGCACAATATCCAACCATCGCGCCACCCACCGTGACTATTTCTGCGACTTATCCGGGTGCATCTGCTGAAACTGTTGAAAATACAGTGACCCAGATCATCGAGCAGCAGATGAACGGTATGGATGGCTTGCGCTATATCTCGTCTAACAGTGCGGGTAATGGTTCTTCGTCTATTTCCTTAAACTTTGACCAAGGTGTCGATCCTGATATCGCACAGGTTCAGGTTCAAAACAAATTACAGTCTGCGACTGCCCTGCTGCCTGAAGATGTACAGCGTCAGGGTGTGCGTGTTACCAAATCAGGCGCCAGCTTCCTGCAGGTATTGGCTTTCTATTCACCTGATGGCAGCATGACCGCCGATGACATCAAAGACTATGTCAACTCGAATATTTCTGAACCTTTAAGCCGTGTGGCCGGGGTTGGTGAAGTTCAGGTCTTTGGTGGCTCTTATGCGATGCGCATCTGGCTAGATCCGGCCAAAATGGCCAGCCTGCAAGTAACACCGAGCGATATTGCGACTGCAATTCGCACCCAGAACGCACAGGTTGCGGTGGGTCAGCTTGGTGGTGCTCCTGCTGTTGAAGGTCAAGTGCTGAATGCAACCGTAACGGCTCAAAGCCTGTTACAAACCCCAGAACAGTTCAGCAATATCTTCCTAAAAAATACCACTTCGGGCGCGCAAGTTCGTCTGGGTGATGTTGCACGGGTGGAACTCGGTGCAGATAACTATCAGTTTGATTCGAAATTTAATGGCAAACCGGCTGGTGGTGTGGCAATTAAACTTGCCACAGGTGCTAACGCGCTTGATACAGCAAAAGCGGTTGAAGAACGCTTAGAACAGTTACGTCCGAACTATCCGCAAGGCATGGTCGATCAACTGGCCTTTGATACCACACCATTTATTGAACTGTCGATCAAGAGCGTAGTCAAAACGCTGATCGAAGCGATTATCCTGGTGTTCCTGGTCATGTTCCTGTTCCTGCAGAACTGGCGTGCCACGATCATTCCAACCATGGCCGTTCCAGTCGTGGTCTTGGGTACCTTTGCCGTGATTAACGTCTTCGGCTTCTCGATTAATACCCTGACCATGTTTGCCATGGTGCTGGCGATCGGTCTTCTGGTCGATGATGCCATTGTTGTGGTCGAGAACGTAGAACGGGTCATGGTGGAAGAGCATCTGGATCCGGTTTCTGCGACTGAAAAGTCGATGAAACAGATTTCTGGCGCACTGATTGGTATTACCTCGGTGCTGTCAGCAGTATTCGTTCCTATGGCATTCTTCGGTGGAACCACCGGGGTTATTTATCGTCAGTTCTCGATTACGCTGGTCACAGCAATGGTCTTGTCGCTGATAGTGGCATTAACCTTTACCCCTGCCCTGTGTGCGACCTTGCTGAAACAGCATGATCCGAACAAGCCGCAAAGTAACGGTATCTTTGCCCGCTTCTTCCGCTGGTTTAACCGCAGCTTTGACAATGTGGCGGTGAAATATCAGGGCGGCGTAAATCGCATGACCCACAGCAAGATTTTCTCAGGCATTGTCTATGCAGTAGTGCTGGGTATTATCGTGCTGCTGTTCCAGAAACTGCCGTCTTCATTCCTGCCGGATGAAGATCAGGGTGTGGTTATGGCGCTGGTTCAGCTACCGCCAAATGCTACCCTGGAACGTACCGACAAAGTGGTCAACACCATGACCAACTATTTCTTGGAAAACGAGAAAGATCATGTCGAGTCGGTGTTTAGTGTGGCAGGTTTCTCCTTTACCGGTGTGGGACAAAACGCAGGTCTGGCCTTTATTAAACTGAAAGACTGGTCTGAACGTAACAGTCCGGAATCTCAGGTCGGTGCCATTATTCAACGTGGTATGGCGCTGAACATGATTGTCAAAGATGCCTCTTATATCATGCCATTGCAGCTTCCTGCGATGCCTGAACTGGGTGTGTCGGCTGGCTTCAACTTACAGCTCAAGGCTGCAAGTGGTCAAAGTCATGACCAGCTTCTGGCAGCACGTAATGCAATCCTGGGCATGGCAGCACAAGATTCGCGTCTGGCAGGTGTACGTCCAAACGGTCAGGAAGATACTCCTCAGTACCGTGTCATTGTGGATCATGCGCAAGCAGGTGCACTGGGTGTCAGCGTTGCCGAAATTAACAGTACTATGGGTATTGCTTGGGGCGGTTCGTACATCAATGACTTCATTGATCGCGGTCGGGTCAAGAAGGTATATGTTCAGGGTGAAGCTGGCTCACGTATGATGCCGGAAGATCTGGACCAGTGGTATGTGCGTAATAATCGCGGTGAAATGGTGCCTTTCTCGGCCTTTGCCACAGGCGAATGGACCTATGGTTCACCACGTCTTGAACGTTATAACGGCGTATCGTCGATGAACATTCAAGGTACACCGGCTCCGGGAATCAGTTCGGGTGATGCCATGGTGGCCATGGAAGAAATTGCGGCGAAGTTACCAGAAATGGGCTTAACCGGCTTTGACTTCGAATGGACCGGTCTGTCTTTGGAAGAACGTGAATCTGGTGCACAGGCGCCGTTCCTGTATGCCCTGTCACTCCTGATCGTATTCCTGTGTCTGGCAGCCCTGTATGAAAGCTGGTCGATTCCGTTCTCGGTTCTGCTGGTGGTGCCATTGGGTATCGTCGGTGCATTGCTCATGACTTATGGCGGGATGGTGCTGCTGCAAAACCCGAACCTGTCGAATAACATTTACTTCCAGGTGGCGATCATTGCCGTGATTGGTCTTTCTGCGAAAAATGCGATCTTGATCGTGGAATTTGCGAAAGAGCTACAAGAGCAAGGTGAAGATTTATTCGAAGCAACCTTGCATGCGGCGAAAATGCGTTTACGTCCAATTATCATGACCACTTTGGCCTTTGGTTTTGGTGTATTGCCGCTTGCCCTGGCTTCAGGTGCAGGTGCAGGTAGTCAGCACTCAGTCGGTTATGGTGTACTTGGTGGCGTGATCAGCTCGACCTTGTTAGGTATCTTCTTTATCCCGGTATTCTACGTGTGGATTCGAAGTATCTTTAAATACAAACCAAAACAACAAAATCAGGAGTATAAGTCGTAATGCAAAATGTATGGTCTATTACAGGTCGTAGCATTGCGGTATCTGCCCTTGCGCTTGCTTTGACAGCCTGTCAAAGCATGCGTGGTCCAGAGCCGGTTGCACAGGCAAATATCCCGAGCAGCTATACCAATGCGTCTGGTACTTCTGTAGCAGAACAAGGTTATAAAAACTTTTTTGCCGATCAGCGCCTGTTACAAGTGCTGGATCTGGCATTAAACAATAACCGTGATTTGCGTATTGCTGCCCTCAATATTCAACGAGCTCAGCAACAGTATCAAATTACTGAAAACAACCAGTTACCGACGATTGGTGCCAGTGGTAGCGTATTGCGCCAGGACACCATGAATTCGCAGAATCGTGGTGCAGTGACAACTTATAATGTCGGACTGGGTGTAACTGCGTATGAACTGGATTTTTGGGGACGTGTCCGCAGCTTGCGTGACAATGCGCTAGATAACTTCCTGGCAACCCAAAGTGCGCGAGATGCGACGCAAATTGCCTTGATTGGTCAGGTATCTCAGGCTTGGCTCAGCTACTCGTTTGCCAATGCTAATCTGGCTTTGGCTGAACAAACGCTGAAAGCCCAGCTTGAATCGTTCAATCTGAACAAGAAACGTTTTGATGTCGGGATTGATAGCGAGCTTCCAGTGCGTCAGGCGCAAATCTCGGTTGAAACAGCACGTAATGATGTTGCGAATTACCGAACTCAGGTGGCACAGGCACAAAACCTGTTAAACCTGCTGGTCGGTCAGCAAGTGCCTGCGAATTTATTACCAGCACAACGCGTGACCCGCATCACTTCAAATACTGCATTGGGTTCAGGCTTGCCAAGTGATCTGCTGATTAACCGTCCAGATGTTCGTGCAGCAGAATACCGTCTGTCTGCGGCAGGTGCCAATATTGCGGCAGCACGTGCACGCCTGTTCCCGACGATTAGTTTGACCGGTTCAGCAGGTTATGCCTCTACGGATTTAGGCGACCTGTTTAAGTCGGGCAGTTTTGCCTGGTCATTTGGTCCGAGTCTGGATATTCCAATTTTTGATTGGGGTACCCGTCAGGCCAATATCCGTATTTCTGAAACCGATCAGCAAATTGCCTTGTCAGATTACGAAAAGTCGATTCAGACTGCTTTCCGTGAAGTGAATGATGCTTTGGCGGTACGTCAGAATATTGGTGATCGTCTTGCAGCTCAGCGCCGCCTGGTCGAAGCAACCAACACCACCTATCGCTTGTCTCAGGCACGTTTCCGCGCCGGAATTGACAGCTATCTGACGGTACTGGATGCACAGCGTGCGTCTTATGCAGCAGAACAAGGTTTGTTATTGCTTGAACAGGCCAATCTGAACAATCAGGTTGAAGTCTACAAAACCCTGGGGGGCGGCTTGAAAGTCAATACGACGGATACCTTGCCGAATACACCGTCTGTATCTGAACAGCGCCGTGCGGCAGAACAACCAGCGCAATAAATTCCAGACAGATCAGGAAAAGCTCACTTCGGTGGGCTTTTTTTTATTGCATTTTCGAGGCAGTTTTCCTATTGTCATAGACTAGCGATTTATTTAGAAAACATGCACATGTTACTTAGCAATCTGGAATCTGTACCGGGACATACCATTCGCCAGCAAATTGATGTGGTGTACGGCAGTACCGTACGCAGCAAACATGTCGGACGTGACTTATTGGCCGGCCTGAAAAATATTGTCGGTGGTGAGCTTACCGCCTATACCGAACTGCTGGAAGAATCCCGTCAGGAAGCCATGAACCGCATGATTGAAAAAGCCCGTAGTATGGGTGCCAATGCGATTGTCGGCATTCGTTTCTCGACCTCTAATATCGCCCAAGGTGCTTCTGAACTCTTTGTTTATGGGACAGCCGTAGTCGTTGATCCGATCATGCCGAAATTGCCCGACCCTTTTCCGCAGGCAGATTAAAGCATGGATGGTTTAATTCTCCAGATCATCATTTTTGCCATTCTGTTTAGTGTTGGTTTCGGTTTTGGACGTTATAACGAAGGTAAACATTTTCGTTATCTGGATGAACAGGAACAACGTCTGGCCTATATCCGGGTGAACAATAGCCGCTTCGTTGTGTCTGAATATTCCGGACAGATGATCAGCAGCAATGTGGTCATTTCCCATGATTATTTTAAATATGCGATTGCCAATGTACAGAATATGCTGGGTGGCCGTCTGACCAGCTATGAAAGTGTAGTAGAACGCGCACGACGTGAAGCGATTGTACGTTTAAAACTGGAAGCCGAAAAAATTGGTGCGACTCAGATTATGGGCATTCGGCTCAGCACGACTGAACTCGGTATGCAAGGTGGCATGGTGGAAGTCTTTGCTTATGGCACTGCAATCCAACAACCCGCTCAATCCGTTTAAACATCAGTTCAGAAAAAATCTATTGAGATAATCACGCCTGCTACGCGATCCGCGCAGTCAAATGACTCAACTCGAATCAGTTCGACACCTTTAGGATGAAATGTTGTAGAGGAAATAACTCAGACCGTTGCAATCTTCTTTATTGCAAACGGTTCTGTGCTAGGATCTTGAGAAGTCAGCAAAACAAATATAAATGGCATGATGCAGCTTCTTCAATCTATAAAAACGGCACTTCAATCCCGTCTGTATTTCTTTATTATTTTCCCAGCCATTATTGGATTTTATCTGATTTTACAGACAGTCACCCCTTTGAGCTGGTCAAGCTGCCTGTTAATCAGCTGGAATATCGCGATTTACGCTTATTTATTATTGACCATAAAAAAACTCTGGCGTATTGATCATGCTCATATTCTGCAACGCGCCATGCAACAGGATGCCAGTAAATGGATCATTCTGTTTCTGGTGATCATCACCCTGATCATGTGTTTTATTGCGATTATTATTGAAATTAATCATTTACCCCAAGATACCACCATCCGAACCGGTCATTTAATCTTGTCAGTTCTGACCATTATTTCAGCTTGGTTCTTGATGCATACGATTTTTGCAATTCATTATGCGCATGACTTTTATTTGGCGCTCGATAAACAGCAACAAGGCGGACTAGATTTCCCCAATACCACCAGACCGACTTATCCGGACTTTCTATATTTTAGTTATATCATCGGGACTTCTGCGCAAACTGCAGATGTATCCATTACTTGCCAATCCATGCGGGTTCTCAATACCCTACATTTGCTTTTGGCCTACGGATTCAATACCACCATTCTGGCCATCAGCATTAACGTGACGGCAAACTTTATCAGTACTTAAAAAAGTTTTTTGGATAGTGGCAGTACCCTGAAAATAGCGATCTACTGCCCAATCAGCTACTACTATCCTGCGTCTAACCTGAGCAGTTTTTAAATTAAGTCAATCACACTTTTTGATTGCTTCAAGCGGTGAGACCTTTACGCAATTCATCTTCGACGATGCTGAGTTCAATTTCACTAAATTTACGAATCTCACCTTCAGCATGCTTTTCTAGCATGCCACCCAGCAAAGGCACTTTGACTTTGACTGTCCAGTTTAGCTGGAACTGGATCTGGTCTTCATCTCCGGTAACTGCACGCTGACAAATGGCCTCGATCGGCAAGTTCGCACCGAGTTGTACCGTCGAAGTCATTTCATTCAGATCGCTAACATCGGTACGCTGCAAACGGAATGCATCTTTGAGTAATTTTTTTGCGATATCAGGAATATTAACATCCAGATTATAAGCGCGTTTCAGGGTATACATATGCCCCTGCTTTTCCGAAACCAGGATTTCCAAGTTTTGCGCAGGAATTCGATGGCAAACTGCCTCATGCAAACGAATATCATTGGCCAAACGCTTAAATTCATCAATAGACACGCCATTGATAATTGCTTTCACGGTGAACTGATGTGCCATGCTATTTTTTCCTTATTTTTATTACGATATTCGCCTATGCCACTCTCGGCTGATGCGAATAAAAATCAGATACAGAGATGACTCTGCAATTTATATCAACTTTATAGCGGATGTCATTATTCTTTTATCGGGAAATACCGGCAATCCGGTCAATGTTTGCAACATAGTTTTACTGAAAGCTGTGCTTGTCCACAGCTGATCTGTAGCTGTGCTTCACCATAATAAATCACGGCATGAAACTCATCGGCACCATCGTCCAGACCGGAAATATAGTATTCTGTACCAACCGGAAAATCCTGCAACCAGTCAGTCTTATAAAAATCCGAGACCGAATCAAACTGCAAATACAGTTCAGGCTCAGCTTCGATCTTCATCGCGAGTGCAATAAACTTCTGTAATTGTGCTTGATGAAAACCAATGATCATAGCGCTCCTGCCTTTTTAGTCCGGATCATTGTTCGCCAGACTTCGTACATTTTAAATGACTATTTCAAGAATAGGATTCACGAGTCTTGAGGTTTTTCTAGCGCAAGATTATGGCTTGAAGGAGATAAATTATATGGGCTATTTCCGCCAAGCGGCAGAAAAAATCTGAGCTAAGGCATGAGATACCTTTTCTGAATTGCAATGGCTTAAGTACGTAGTCTGAGATCTTCAATCGTAGAAAATGACTGAAAGTGGTGTTCTAAGCACAGTCAGAATGCAAAAGTTCCCTACGAATTTCATGCCGGTGCTCTTCTCCAAAACGGTCGACATGTGCATAGAATACGCCATAGCGACCGACATAATATTCCAGTGACTGATCATAAAAATTCCAGAAAATAGACCATTCGCCTAAATCCATCTGACGAATCTGGGTACCACTGTGCATCGGCATTTTTTGTAATAGTTCTTGCTGTAACTGTTCGGCCTGTGCCCGATTCTCAATATGCACCTGCCGTTGAAAGAATAGCTGTGCCACATCGTCAAACAGTTCCAGTTCATAAGCATCCACCAGATGTACTTGCTGCTCTTGCTCGATGACCTCTTGCTCTGTCATGCTAGAAATCTGTGCCGGTTTTTCTGGACGCTGACACACCAGATGGCGCTGAGCTTTATAGATCTTTCTGCCGACGATCCAGGCAGCATTCAACATGAATAAAACACATAACAACAGCAGTAATTTCAGCATGGTGGATGATCTCATGTGACTAATTTTATTTTTATGGTTATAGGATCAAGATTCATTTGAATAGTCCCTTTTGACTCAGCATACGTCTATTTTTTATACAGTGCAAACTTGAGGCTTATTTTTACTATTTATCTTCTCTGCTTGCTCATTTGTGCCCAGATTCGAACTTCGATTTATTTAAAAATGGATTTACTTTGATTTTTTATTTTTAACGCTGTAATGAGATTTAAGAACTTAAGATAAACAAACAGGACAAATCAGCAACAGAACCAATCTTCACATTGATAAATCACAGCAAAGATGCTCAAAAAACTACAATATTGTTCTGTTTTTTACCCTCTTCTTTTTTATCAAATAAACCTTCCCTATAAATGTTCGAGAAAATGAATAATATTATGATTCGTGAAGGGAGGGTCGAAGATATACCTCAAATTATTCAGGTCATTCATGACAGCATTCAGTCCTGTGTACTGGATCATCAGCGTGAAGAAAGCAAAATTCAAACCTGGCTAGAAAAGTTTGATCATGCCAGCCTGATTGTCGATATGCTGTATAACGATTGCTGGGTTTATCTCATCTATGACAAGGTCGTCGGGTTCTTATTGGTCAGTGATGCTGGAGAAATCCGGATGCATTATGTGGCCCAACACTGCCAAAGGCTGGGGTTTGGCACCGAGTTATTTCATCAAATGCATCACGCTTTATTAAAGAAAAAAATTCATCAGATTGAAATATAGTCTACTCAAACTGCCTTAAGTTATTATCAACACTGCGGCTTTCATCCACATTCTGCCGAGTCAGAAGATGAATCGCGTTATCTGTATAAATATGTTTTTTAATCGGCCTCTTTTTCAATTTTCAACTGATCACGTCCTGCCTGTTTGGCGGCGTAGAGCTGCACATCTGCCGCTTTCATCAATTCATGAATATCTGCATAGCCATGTTTTTGTTCAACCCAGGCCGCGCCCATACTAACCGTAACATAATCTTTTGCATCTGGCCGATTCAGATGTTGCATACGCTGTTCCCGAATCTGGTTTAACACATTTTCCAGATTTTTAAGGGCAGTTTGAACCGGCATTCCAGTGAGCAGAATCGCAAACTCTTCACCACCATAACGTGCCAGATAGCCAGACGGTGGCAAAGTGCCTTGAATAATCCTGACCAGATTTTTCAGGATTTCATCGCCTTTTAAGTGGCCATAGTAGTCATTATAATTTTTAAAAAAATCGACATCGAGCATGGCAAAAATTAAGGTATGTTGCGGCTGTTGTTGGGTCTGTATAAACTGCTGCTGGATTTCATGATTTAAGGCACGCCGGTTAAAAGCTCCGGTCAGTGCATCAATATTCATCTGCTGTTCCAGTTTGGCATTCACTTCACGCAGCTGCTGGGTACGCTCTTTGACTTTTTGATCGAGCGAATTATTGAGTGCGATCAGGTTCAGGTTTAGCTGTTCAGTCTCATAAGTTTGATGTGCATAATGTCTGGACTGCTGAAACATGATTAATAAGGCATAGATACTGGTTGAGATAAAGAACAGATGCGTGGTTTTAATTACATTGATCAGCAACAGATAATCATTCAAAAAAGTGACACAGAGGAAAATAATCGCAATCAGATTTAGACGTGAATAATGCTCTTTATAACGTAAGGTCTGATAAAAGCCGTAAATAAAATTACCGATGATGACCAGGGCGAAAATCGCACTAAATAGGGCCAGTCGTTCAAATATCTCAGGAGGTGAAAATAGGGTAAAAATAATGTTAAAGACCAGTAAGGCCACCGCGATATAATAAATCACCGGATTTAAATAGCGCCGATTAAACAGATGCATATAACTGAGAAAAAAGAAGGCAGCAACAAAAGTAAACAGATACTCTAAGCGGGTTCCCCACAGCCAGTTAATATTGGTAAATACCGAATAGGCATAGGGTGCAGAAAACAGGTTATGCAGGGCCAAAAAGACAATAAACCAGCCAAAAACAAAGATACTTTTACTGTTACGTTCTCGTGATCCTCTGAAGACCGAAAACAGAATAGTAAACATCCCCACCCCAAGTACCGCGCCGCACACCATGGCAATACTCATCATGAGCTGCTGGAATTGGCGATTGATGGTACCTGCAACGCCGATCTGCATCGGTCGTTCGAGACCACCATGCAAGTGGGTATAATTGGAAGCCTGAATGCTTAAAGTAATATATTCAGTTTCTGGAACAAAATAGCCAATACGCGGTGCTTTTTCAGTCACCTGCTTTTCAGGTGTAGTACTGATTTCCCCGAGCCGAACAATAAACTGTCCATTGACATATACCCGATAGGCACCGTATTGGGTCGGAATCCGAATCGCGATGCGTCGCCCGATAAATTCTTTCGGAATTTTAAAATAGCCAATAAAGGTGCCGTAGCCAGAATTTGAACCCGCCAGAGTTTTAAAAGAGGCTGGTAATTTAACTGTTTTTGACTGCAGTACAGGACTGGGCTAAATAATAAACTGGCTCGGATAAAACAGCCATTTTCCCTGCAAAGGACTCGTACTATGTTCGGTAAAATGGACTTCAGCAATATGGTCGTGAGATTGCTGCTGAAATGACGGCGACGGGAGTTCATCCTGAGCGATTGCTGAACTTGTGATGCAAGTCATCCAGCTAAAGGCACAGACAAATACGAAAAAACAGACATTCCTTATCAAGTTATGCAAATACGTTCTATCTCAAGATAATTCTTTATTATTCTTATAATTTACAAGGAATATTTTTGATTTCAAATCTTTTTAGATGTTTTTTGTAGCTTCTCCGGCACAGCCTATTTTGAAGCGACTGCACCGGAATCACCGTACATATTTTAATAAAAAATATAACTTATATTCAGAAAGTTAAATCATTTTAATCACGTGTTTTTACATCAAACAGTTCAATTTCAAAAATCAGGTTAGAATTGGCTGGAATGACTTTACCCATTTTACGTTCGCCATAGGCCAAATGTGCAGGCACCATCAGTTTACGCTTACCGCCAACTTTCATTCCCAGAATCCCCTGATCCCAGCCTTTGATTACACGACCTGTGCCAATGACGGTTTCAAAATAATTACCACGGTCAATAGAAGAATCAAACTTGGTTCCATCTTCCAGCCAGCCAGTATAGTGCGTGGTAATTAAGGCACCTTTCACCGCTTCTTTACCTTCACCTACTTTTAAATCAATAATTTCAAGTTCGTTGATCATGGTTATTTACCTGAGAGGAGCATAAAATTTCAAAGCTCAGTATAAACCGGATTGCTCTGTTTTTTTAAGTCTGGGTCATTGATGGGTTAAAAGCTGAGTTCCTGAATATTCTTATCATTGAGTAAATACTGGGTTAATTCTTGATGATTCTTGGCCGATCCCATCAGGATCCAGCGTCCGACAATCTGTTGATCGACTTTTTTTTGTGAGGAATGCACCACTTTTAGCTTGTAACGCTTAAATAGCATTTCGTAGTGATTGGAATCATTTTCATCAAATGGACAGACAATTTCATAATTGCGTTCCTGATTCAGAGATTCGATGCCGCGCTGTACATACATCAATAGAACCAGCACCACCATGACAATAAAAGTAGCCCAAATACTTAAGAGTTCATAGCCTGCACCGACCGCCATGCCGAGTGCGGCTGTCATCCAGATGGTGGTCGCGGTGGTAATTCCAGAAATACGGTTATCATCTTTCAGGATAACACCAGCACCTAGAAAACCTAGTCCAGTCAAGACATTGGCGGCCAGCCGGTCAGGATTGGCCACGCCTATTTTCAGGGAAATAATGGTAAATAAACAGGAACTCAGACTGACCATAATCATGGTACGCAGTCCGGCAGATTTACTGTGATACTCACGCTCTGCACCAATAATTGCGCCGATCGCGACAGCTAGCAGTAAATCATAAAGTTCATGGTACATGGTGCAACCCTGCGTATTCTTATTCCTCAGATATACGCAATTTGAGCTACAGGATACAAGTCCAGACTTGCATCCTTATTTGGCCTTATTGTAACTGTTCCCACTCCACCAGCACCTGGCCCTGATCGCCAATCAAGGTCCATTCACCATCCATCACATTGAGCTGTAACTGCATGGTGCGTTCGCATAACTGTGGCAATGCGTCGGTGGTTGCGGTAGATAACTTCCACACTTCCACATTTTTTAAGATTTTTAATTTGCTGCTGCGCTTATACCATTCATCCACCGCAGAACCATAGGTGACGACTGCGACCTGCTTGCAACGCGCACTGGCCTTTTTGACTTTATCTTCGTCCGGGCTACCGACTTCAATCCATTTGACCAGTTGCCCGGTCAGATCCTTTTCCCAGAGTGCCGGTTCATCGGTTTCAAACAGATCCTTGGTAAATTCCAGTGCTTCATCGGCATAGCGTGCATAGGCCAGAATACGCACCATCAAGCGTTCAATGGTTTCTGAAGGATGCAGCGCCATCGTCAGCTGATAATCCTCATAACGATGCGTATCCATATCCGCAATATTCAAATCAACCTTATAAATCGTCGCTTTTAACGCCATCACATAATCCTCAAATTTGGCGCCTAGCATATAAGATTTAGCGCTATTTTGCTGAACAGATTTAGGCCAATAATTCATTCAGCGCACTAGAAACAGTACCATTATTTCTCTGGATCCATACGACATTGCATCAGGGCAGTTTCAAAGGCCAGCCAATCCCGTGACTGTTGATAAATCACTTCTACCCGGTTATCAATGCCTTCATCTGCCGACTGATAATTAAACTGCTCAGGATTAAAATTAAAGCTTTTCCAGCCTTGATCCGTATTAAAAATTCCCTTGATTCTGAGCCAGTCTTTTTGTTCACAGAGCAGATCCAGCAGATCATAAAAATTGAATTGCCAGCGTTTTGGCAATTTCCAGCCCGCAACCTGATAACCCTGCGCGCTTTCTACATAATGATAAGGCATTTGCTGAATCACTAAGGGCGTATCTGCTGAACGGGTGGTCTGTTGCTGTTTTAACAAAGGCTGAATCTGACGGGCGGAACCCCGATAGTCCTGCTTGATCAGTTCGATATCGGGTTGTCCATGCTCGGTGAACAACCACTGTTGGGCATAAGGTTGATATTCTGTCTGAAGTTGCGTGAGTGCTGCGTGGTCTGCGGTTGTCATCAAGTCAGTATGTGAAATCACCACAATATGCGCTGCCTTGAGTTGGTCTGCGTACAGGTTTTGCTGAGTCCAGTCTCGATCATGCAAACGTGAACCATCTACCACTGTGACCAATGCCTGCATGTTTAAATGACTCTGCCAGTGCGGTTCGGTCAGCTGTTCCAGTAATTGGCCAGGATGCCCCAGTCCGGTAGGTTCGATAAACAGACGATCCGGTTTCACTTCTGACAGCAGGCGTGACAAGGCAATCTGCATCGGTAACTGGCTACTGCAACATAGACAACCACCCAACAGCTCTTTGACCGCATAACCCTGATCTTGCGGCAATAACTGCTGGTCTACCCCAATCTGGCCGAATTCATTCATTAGCACAGCCCAGATTTCCTGTTCCGGTTTTTGCTGTAATAAATGTTTGAGTAGTGTGGTTTTACCTGCACCCAAAAATCCGGAAATGATATGGACAGGAATAGCCTGCGACGCTGACAGAATTTTCAAAATCGACTCTCAAGAGATTGAATAGAAATAGCAATACTCTGCATTATAAAGCACAGTGTGACTTTAAAATGCGTGTTCTTCGCAAACACGATGTGAAAATCACAGAGATAAAAATTAATGGAATGATCCAAAATTATCAATTTTCTATGTTAACTTTTATTTCAAATTTGATTTTTGAAATATTCATACACACTTTCATTAAATAAAACTCTGCATAATTAACAGAAATAAAACAACTTTCTCAGTTTTGTATCTGCTCAGTTATTCCCTGCGTGTCGCTTTTGTTAATTGATTTGCTCAGTAAAATTCCTGTGCTTAGGATGGGCATCTGTCGAATTGATGTGATGGTCAGTTCAGCAGATTACATGACATGAATAAAAGGATGCCAAAAATGAAATATGCACAAATCTTACTTGCCACTACGCTTACTGCTGCTGCAGCCACCAGTTTTGCTGACAGCAAAACCACAGATGCGAAAACCACCACTGCAGAAGAAAAAGTGATTGTGACTACTCAGGAATTACCTGAATCAAATGCTCCAGTTGCAGGCGCATCTGCAGAGCAGCCTGCTGCCTCTGAAGCTGCTGCGGAAAGCACGCCCCCTGCAAAACCTGCTGTACGTTAAGTGATTGAACGACTCGTTTAATCCTTCAATGAAGATATCAGGGACAGTAATTCTCCAGTAGGCTTTGTCCTATACTGCCCCGATCTTATTCGATGCTGAATCATGCTTGATGCTGGTTCAGCATTTTTATTGCGCAAAATCCATTTATCACCATAGTCAAAACTGATCATAGAATTAATACTGGCTATTAAGCTTTTATTATTTTTATATTTAAAATCAATTTCTTATTTAAAAAAAACCCATTTCAATCCAATATTATCCATATACTTCAGCTACTATCGCCTAACTTGTTTCTGGCTTCTCACTGTCCCTTAATAGCATCAAATGCAAGTCGATTGAATGGACATTCGCTATGAGCAATACTAATTACACTACTGAAGTGGCAATTCTCGGCGCCGGCCCTGTCGGCTTAACCATTGCCAACTATCTGAGCAAGCAAGGCGTAGCTGTCACGATTGTCGAGCAACTGGATAGTTTGATTGATTATCCACGTGCGATTGGAATCGATGATGAATCCTTGCGTACCATTCAATCTTTGGGTTTAGTCGATCAAGTCTTACCGCATACCACCCCGAATCATGCGATGCGCTTCTTAACGCCTAAAGGTCGCTGTTTTGCTGATATTCAACCTTTAACACGTGAGTTTGGTTTCTCGCGCCGTAATGCCTTTATTCAGCCACAAGTCGATAACGTTCTGCTGCAAGGCTTAAAGCAATATAAAAACACCCAAGTGCTGTTTTCTCGTCAATTGACCCAGTTTAGTCAAGATGCTGACGGCGTAACACTTAACCTGCAAAATAAAGAGGGCGATGCAGAAACCATCCGCGCTCAATACCTGATTGCTTGTGATGGCGGTAATTCTTATGTGCGCCGCAACCTGGGCATTGCCTTTGAAGGTGAAACCGCACCGAATCAATGGATCGTGATCGACCTTGAGAATGACCCGCTGGCTACACCGCATATTTACTTATGTTGTGATCCTGTACGTCCTTATGTATCAGCCGCATTGCCACATGGTATTCGCCGGTTTGAATTTATGGTTATGCCGGGTGAAACGCAGGAAGAACTGAGCAAACCGGAAAATATTGCCAAACTTCTGTCCAAGGTGTTACCAAGCACGGATGGTATTGAAGTGATCCGTCAGCGTGTCTATACTCATAATGCCCGTATTGCGGACAAGTTCCGTGTCGACCGTATTTTGCTTGCCGGTGATGCTGCGCACATTATGCCGGTATGGCAAGGTCAGGGCTATAACAGCGGTATGCGTGATGCCTTTAACTTGGCCTGGAAAATGGCGCTGGTTGTTCAAGGCAAAGCTGGCCCAGCACTTTTAGATTCGTATCAGATCGAACGTAAAGACCATGCCAAGGCGATGATTGACCTGTCGGTGATGGCAGGTCACGTACTGGCACCACCGAAAAAATGGCAAGGTTTTGTTCGTGATGGTATTGCCTATGCCCTGAACTACATCAAGCCGATCAAACAGTACCTGCTGGAAATGCGTTTCAAGCCAATGCCAAAATATCATGACGGCGCACTTTTGAGTAACGGAGCCAAGAACTCTCCAGTCGGTAAGATGTTTATCCAGCCTCAAGTTCAACTGGCTTCGGGTGAAACCGTATTACTGGATGAAGTGATCGGCAATGATTTTGCGATTATTGCCTGGGGTGTTGATCCGAAATGGGGTCTTAGTCCGGAGACGTTGCAACAGTGGAAATCGCTCGGCGTGAAATTCATCCAGGTAATTCCTGCGGTGCAATTGCAAAATAACCAGCGCAAAGAGTATGAAGATGTCATCACTATTGGTGATATCGGCACAGATATCCGCTCGTGGTTTGGCAACACGTCTGAATCCGTTGTGATCTTACGTCCTGACCGTTTCGTGGCTGCCCTGGCCATTCCTCAATCGATGGAAAGCACCAGCCAGCAACTGTTTAAAAAGCTTTACCTGAAATAATATTAGGGTCACCTTTCACCACGCTTCGGCGTGGTTTTTTTATTGTTTTTAGATATCCCGGACAATATATAGACCGAGGAATTAGACTCGGTATTCCTGAAACCACGGAATATCTTTCAGGGAATCACGGCGAGCCATCTGCTGCAGGAAGGGCCTGAACTCGTCAAATGGCGGTAAAATTTTCGCAGATATGGCGAAGATCAAACAGTAAGCCACATAGAGATCCGCCGCCGAGACTTTTTCACCCAACAGATAAGGACTAGCCTGCCCGATGCCCTGTTGCAGAAAATCAAATACGGCTACTTCATTCCCAAAACTTAAACTTCTCCGGTTCTTTTCAATATTTTCTGGCGACACCTGCAAATTTTTTATATCGATATATTCGGTGAAGGGTCCATGACAGAAAAACATCCATTTTAAATACGCCCCACGCTTCGGATCATCCAAAGCAGGTGCCAATCCTTTGTCACGATATTTATCTGCCAGATAGATAAAAATGGCGGCCATTTCTGAAATAATGACGCCTTGATCCACCAGACAGGGAACTTTTCCCATCGGATTGATCCGTGTATACGCCTGCTGATGCATATGCTCATAGGCAACTTCCACCTGCTCAATCTGATCTTCAATCTGCAATTCTTTCAGCAAAGGCAACAAGGTCAAGCCACGTGATTGTGGGTTGTTATAGAGCTTCATCATCCTGCTTCAACCGGTTTTTATTGTTAGAGGTTCAGTATAAAGTGATTTGCAGTCCCGATTTAAAAGGATGTGCTACAGATCATTTCTGTCGCACGGCTTTTTAGATGGGCAGATTGAAGGTTTAAATATTAAAAAAGATCCACACAAAACTTTTCTTTTAATACTTTCAAAATCAGATCAATCACCACATGTTTTTGATCCTTGCGATAATTGGCATACAGTCCAATCATCGGTAACGGTTCTAGGGTCTTTTTCACCACAATATTATCGCCGAGCAGTGGAATCACTTAGGCTGGCACCAGACTCCAGCCCACGCCCATTCCCACCAGATTGACATTGAGCAGAATATTGGTGGAATACTGCACCACATTCACTTTTAATTTGGACTGTTTAAAAAAATCCTGAATCAGCTTATGCAGTTGCGGTGAGGACTGCTCACCACTAATCACAAAGTCCTGATTTTCAAAACTCTTGATACTGACATAGGACAAGGCCGCAGCCGGGGAATCTTTCGGCACGATCAGGGTTAGAGGCTCATCAAAAATGCGGATCGAATCAAACTCACTCAACTGCCCTGGATATCGGGTAAAGGCAATGTCAATCTGTCCATTTCTTAAAGCACTAAACTGTTCTGCATCGGTCAGACTGTGAAACTGTGCTTTCAGTTCAGGAAAATGCGCGCGGATATTCGGCATGATATAAGGAAAGACTTTCATTTCCGCGACCGGGACAAAACCGATATTCAGCTGGTCCTGCTGCGCATTGGCGATCTGTCTGGCAGTCTGAATGGCGCGCTCTGCATGCTCAAGACTCAGTAAAGCTTCTTTTAAAACGCCTGTCCAGCTTCAGTTAGCCCGACCTTACGGTTATTCCGCTCTAGCAACTGTACGCCAACCTCACGTTCCAGATCCTTGATTTGCTGGCTCAATGAAGGCTGTACCGTATTTAATTTTTCCGCGGCACGGGTAAAGTTCAGTTCCTGCGCCACCGTAACGAAATAACGTAAATGCCTTAATTCCATTTTATAACTCCAAACTTGCCGGGCGCTTATTTTGCTTTTTGGCAACATACTGACGATAAACCAATATCGTCACAATGACGAGTGCGGCACTCAAAACATAAGTAGTTTCAAAGCCCCAATAGGCAATCAATACTCCCATTGCCACGGAACCGATCGCTAAACTCAGATCAAACAGGGTAAAGAAGGTTGAAATCGCATGTCCCATACGCTGTTTGTCGACCGACTGAATGGCCAAGGTCTGCAAACATGGGAATAGTGAACCATAACCGATGCCAATAAACACTGCCGACAACCATAATATCCATTGATTGGAAATCAGACTGACAATCACCAGACCAATGGCAAAGAAAATAAATGAAGGATAAATCACCGCACTGGGTCCCTTACGGTCATAAATCTTTCCAACCCAAGGTCTGACCAGCAACATGGATGCTGCAAATACAATAAAGAATACGCTGGTATAGCCCAAAAGCTGCTTGGTTTCACTAAATGCAGTAATAAAACTCATGATGCCCGAGTAGGCAAAAGCGGTTAGTAAAGCCACAAAACTTACCGCCAGAACTTTGACTTCCAGAATATCCTGCAAGCTCAAGCTGGTTTTTTCTGTGCTTATAGCTTCAGGTTTTGGTAACTCTGTGATTTTGAGCATCCAACAGAAAATGAGCCCCAAAGAAATGATAACGGCAAGAATGCCAAATAAGACTTTGAAGCTGGTGAACTGAATTACGGTCAATGCCAGCAAGGGCCCAAAAACCACACCCAGATTGGTCGACATGACGAAATAGCCCATGCCCTCACCTTTGCGCTGTTCAGGAATAAATTCATTAGCGACGGGTACTGCCACCGTGGTCAGAATACTGAACCAGATACCATGTAAAAAACGCACCAGCAACAGCGACCACATGCTATCTACCAGCAAATAACTAAAGGAAAATAAGGCAAAAATCACGCCTGCACCGCGCATCGAGATTTTCTTGCCGAGCTTTTCGATGATCATGCCGGAAAATGGCCGAACCGCAATCGAAGAGGCCAAAAATAGCGTCAGCGCCAGACCCGCTTCATTTACCGAACCGCCCAGATCTTTCATGATGTAAATCGGCAAGATGGTCAGTAAGGCAAAATAATAAACAAACAGGAAAAAATTATTGAATAAGCACAAGATAAATGAGCGATTCCATAACCGCTCAGCGCTAACTGACATAATCACCAACTCTTAAAATTTGTAGGGAAATAGCACAAACTCAGGCTTGAACAGTGACCGGATGCAAGGCCAACTCGACCAGATTCTGGATATAGTGTTCATCTGGAATCCGGTTGAAAAAAATGATCTGGTAATGAATCGGGCCGTATAAGGTATCCAGCATCAAATCAAAAGGATAATCAGCGCGGATTTCTCCCCGTTCAATCGCTTGCTGAATCAGTTGATGGGTCTGTTGCCGACGTGGCAAGAGATATTGCTGAAAGAACTCACCTGCCAGTTCGCGGTGATCGGCAATCACTACCAGCAAAGCCCGACCGACCGGATGATTCAGCGCTTGAGATAAAGAACCGAGTTGTTGAATGAGATTGCTTTTCAGGCTTTTAGAGGTATCCAGCTCAAATACCGAAGCTGTATGCTGTTTGAAAGTGTACAGCACCAGTTCCGATTTATGTTTCCACCATCGATAAATCGTGGACTTGCCAACACCGGCACGTGCCGCTACATCTTCAATCGTCAGCTGATGATATTCACATTCTGCCAGCGCATCTGCGACCGCCTGTAAAATGCACTGCTGTCGTCGGGAACTTTTTTCGTCACTGCTCATATTTTTCTACTTAACTTTTAAGATCTAAAAATCGAAACGATACGTATCGTTTTATATTAGGGTAAAAAATAACAAAGCTCCAGTGAAAAACTGAAATTGATGCAAAAAAAAGACCTTCATATGAAGGTCTTTTCTCAATCACGATTTAACTTAACTCTGTGCAGTCTTTTTATAAATGCTGCATGAAGGATGATGATTTTCTTGCAAACGCGCGACTTTACGCTGTTCTGCTGCTTCAAAACGGCAACGTTTCCAGTCATTGTCCAGGTTCAAAGCTGGAATCTGTTTTGGTTTACCATTTTCATCCACCGCAACCATGGTGAAATAACAGCTATTGGTATGACGTACCGTTCTCTTTTGAATATTCTGGGCTTCTACACGAATCCCGATTTCCATTGAAGTACGGCCAACATGATTCACACTGGCCAGAAAGGTAACCAGCTCACCAACGTGAATCGGCTCTTTAAAATTCACCTTGTCTACAGATAAGGTCACGACATAACTACCCGAATAGCGACTTGCACACGCATACGCCACCTGATCCAATAATTTCAGAATGGTTCCACCATGAACATTTCCTGAAAAATTTGCCATATCTGGCGTCATGAGAACTGACATCGTTAACTCTGACTGGTCATCCGACACTGCTGCAATTTGATCTAAAGGGGCCATCGTTTTCTTTGAACTCTTTGAATGACAAGGTTATCGTTTATTATTATAGCGTTTTTAACATGAATAAAATGTTCAATTCGGCAAATGAAGCATCACAATTATTGATATAGAAAATGTATTCATACAGAAAAAAATATATTTAATTGCTTAAAATCTCAGTTACAAAGTTAAGTGCCAATAAATCAACACTTATTTATCTGGGGTTGATCACACAGCAACTGAGAATTTTTCACTGTTTTAAGCGCTGAACAAAAATAATTCAGGAAAATAAAAAGGCTCTGCGTGATTTAAAGCATCACTGGCCTGAGCATTTCCTGCGCCAGGTTCTGATAACTTAAAATTTGTTGACCATCCAAGGTCGTTTCAACGGTAAAAGAACCATCCTGATGGGTCGCGGTCACTGTAAAAATATAGTGTTCGAATTGTGCCAGTTTGACCTGCTGTCCAATTTTAATATGCATCATGATGTCTACATCTGTGTAGTGATCTTTTCAAACTGCATTCTGGCATGAACATCGATGCTTTTGAATATTTGATCAACTTAAGTATACGAATAATAATATTAAAATTTTAATTTAAGACGAATAAGGCTTATTATTTAAAACAATAGACTTCCTTCATAAATCATTTTTCAATCAATTTAATTGTTTATCTTTCACCCAATCTAAATTGTATATGCCAGCAAGTAAATTAAACCGCAGGTTTAATCTTTTACGACGATTTCTATATACACAAGATAAAATCTTAAAACATTTCATCCTTCCAAATACATGCTCTACTTGAATTCGTCTACGACCAATCTCTCTATTTAACTTTTTTAATTCAGAATCTAATTTTTCAGTTTTCTTTGCTTTAGATGGCATGAGGTATCCAAAACCCAATTTTTTTATCCCTAAATACCCCTTATCAACGATAAAAAAGGGCTTAAATTTTAATTTCCTCATACTTTTTTTAAATATTTTAAAATCATGCATGCTTCCATGACTTCCACATACACTCAGTATTTCACCTGTTGTATAGTGCATAGATAGCTGAAATTTAAAGGTATGTCGCTTTTTTTTACCGCTATACCATTTCTTCTGTTTTTTTTGGACGTTGAACTAATATTTCAGTTGCATCAATCACAACAACTTCCCAATCCACTTCATCTCGATTAGGAAGTTGTTTTGGCAAGTTAAATTTTCCAGAACGGATTAAGGTATCTTCAATAACACGTGTGATACGAATTGCACTCGTTTCAGATACACCGTAACTCATACCAAGATGGAAAAATGTTCGATATTCTCTCCAATATTCTATACATAAGAGCAAACGATCTTCCAACGGTAATTTATGCGGTCGTCCTTTACCAATATGACGAGGTAAATGCTTATTTAGCTCGGCCAACATGAGGTTAAATGTAGCCCAACTAACACCGGTAAGCCTACGAAACTTAACGTTTGATAATTTTTGAATATCTTTGAATTTCATCCAAGGATTATCTCTTGAATTAAATAATTTTGCTGATTAATTTAAGATCAAATAAATTGTACGTTTTTTGATTTATGACGGAAGTCTAATATACTTATAATTCAATTTGTTATATTTAAAATTAATTTTATCTTTTGCGATAATTCCGACTGACTGATACACATAGGCAATCATCTTATCTTTTATAACAATCAGTTAAGCGTTACAGCCGATGATCCGTTATCCTTTTGAGTGAATATCCCTATACTGCGATATAGGGATAAACAGAAATTTCAAAAAAAAGATTTATTGAGCTTGATGTTCATGTACCACAAACTGTGGAATGCGATGTCCTTGAGCATAATCATGTTTTTGGTAGGCTTGTGAAATTTCCATCAACTTTAACTGGGTCGCCTCGGCACCAGCCTGCATGGTGAGTTCCCTGCCACGGACATCAAAGATATGGCCTTTTTCGCGTAAATCCGGCTGAATCACCACATCTGCATGCTTTAATTCTTCATGCGCCAGATGTTGCTGCATAATATTGATGTTCTGGTTAAACAGTCCCCAGACATTGCTGGTTTCCGTGTGAATGGGTTGTGCCAGAATATCTACCGCAATCACAATGTCGGCTCCCAACTCACGTGCCACATCGACCGGCACCGGACTGACTAGACCACCATCTACATATTCTTTACCTTGAATGATGGTCGGAATGAACATACTCGGAATCGAGACTGAAGCACGTACCGCCTGTCCGGTATTGCCATAGTTAAAGACGACTTTCTTGCCTTCTTTCAGCGCGGTTGCTACCACAAACATCGGGATTTTCATGGCTTCAAGCGGGGTTTGATCGACCTGCAAATTGACATAGTCCTCAACTTTTTTGCCATCAAAAAAGCCTTTTCTGGCCAGTTTGATATCACGGACATCATTCGGTCGCATGCTGAGAGCAATATTGCGCAGTTCAATCGCCGGTTTGCCACTTGCATAAATGGAGCCCACAATACTGCCCGCACTAGTTCCAACAATAAAATCTGGTTGAATACCCGCCTGTTCCAGTACTTCCAGCGCACCAATATGCGCATAACCACGCGCACCGCCACTGCCTAGGACTAAAGCAACTACCGGACGCTGTTGGGTTTGCTTGATCTTTTGAAAATCAATTTGATTTGGACGTGCCTGAGCTTCTCCGCGTTGTGCAGCAGGTTGTAGATGACTGGTCGCCGCTTGCGCTGTCATTGGGGTCGTTTGGCAAGCACTTAGGCCAAATGTACCCAGTATCACCATACTCAACACATATTTCTGCATGCAGAGAATGTCCTCATTAATCTAAAGCAGCATAGTGTATAAACACATGCATAAATAGTCTGTAGAATTTCGTAAAACTGTCATACAGTTCAGCTACTTTACCTTCATTTTTCCCCATAACTGTATGTCTTCAATCTCACTGTATCGGATTTTCCTGATTTTCCTGCAACTGGGCTGCATTTCATTTGGTGGTCCAGCGGCGCATCTGGTGTTTTTTCACCGAAAATTTGTGACCCAACTGCAATGGTTGAATGACACCCAGTACAGTCAACTGGTCGCTTTGGCGCAACTTTTACCCGGGCCGAGCAGCAGTCAGGTGGGACTGTCGATCGGTTATCTGCAACGGGGCTATACTGGTGCCGTGATCGCATGGTTGGGTTTTACCCTGCCCTCAATGATTCTGATGACCTTGGTGGCGCTCTTGGGTCAAAGCTATTTTCATATTTTAAACTCAAACAGCTTTCATACCATCCAGTTAATTGTATTTTCTGTAATCGCCTGGGCATTCTGGCAAATGCTGAGAAGCTTCTGTAAAACGGTTTGGCAATACGCTGTCTTAATCCTCTCTGTCGCATTACTGATAGTCGTTTCAGTAAGTTTTAACCAGATTCTGGTCATTATACTGGGCGCAATCTGTGGACTCTTGGCTGGATATTTTTCCCAATCAGATTCGAAACCCAAAGAAATTAACAAAACGGCAATCAGCTCGCCATATATTCGATCTGCCGCTGCACCCTATTGGCTGCTAGCATTTATCTTGCCATTTTTGCTGCTGCCCTTAGCAGGCAAATTATGGGGTGAATCGGAGCTGCAATTTTTTTCCAATTTCTATCAGACTGGCTCGCTGGTGTTTGGTGGCGGTCATGTGATTCTGCCTTTGTTACATCAGGACTTTGTCACAACCGGTTTGGTGAGTGCGCAATCTTTTGATCTTGGCTATGCCTTTACCCAACTGATGCCGGGACCTTTATTCAGTTTTGCCAGTTATATCGGTGCTTTACTGCCTTGGACGCCTTATGTCTGGCTGAATGCAGTGCTAGCGACCTGCACAATATTTTTACCTTCATTTTTTCTGATTTTTGCCACCTTGCCTTACTGGTCATGGTTGATGCAGCAGCGCCATATTCATCAGGCGGTGATGGGCATCAATGCTGCGGTAGTGGGGCTATTACTGTATTTATTGCTGGATCTTTCACAACGTTATTTTAGTTATGGCTCCGACCTGGTCTTTGTCGCGGTGATGATTGCTCTGCTACGCTCAAAACTACCGGTCTGGTTCAGCCTGATTTTAGGCTTTGTGCTTTATCAAAGTTATTTAAATTTCTTTTAAATAAAACTTTGGCACAAAAAAAGCCCCGAATGATCGGGGCTTTTTGCTTCAAGTCTTACCAGATATCTGATTTGACCTTGTCTTTAAATTTAGGATGGTTATCCAGTTTAAATTCAGGCTCTTTCACACCACGCTTCAACTGACCAGTATAGTCGCGAAGTAGCATCAGCAAGAATGGCATCAGCAACAGGATTGCGATCAGGTTGATGCTTGCCATGACACCCATGAACAGATCTGCCATATTCCAGATCAATGGCACACTGGCGATAGAACCGAAATACACCATGACCAATACAAATAAGCGGAAAATCAACATCACCCGGCTATTGTTATTGATGAACTGGACGTTTCCTTCGGCATAGGCATAGTTACCAATAATCGAAGAATAGGCAAACAGGAACAGAATCAAAGCCAGGAAGTCATCACCCCAAGCACCAATCTGGCTTTCAAGCGCCATCTGGGTCAAGGTCACGCCTTCAAATCCTGCATTTTCATACAGACCCGAAACCAGAATAATAATCGCGGTACATGAACACACCACAAAGGTATCTACAAATACTCCGAGCATCTGTACCAGACCCTGGTTGACCGGATGTTTGACATCGGAAGCTGCAGCAGCATTCGGTGCCGAACCCATCCCTGCCTCGTTAGAGAACAGACCACGCTTGATGCCCATCATCATCGCCATAGATACCATGGCGCCAAAGAATCCACCAGCGGCGGCTTCAAATTCAAAGGCTTTACTGAAAATGAGCTGGAAGATGGATGGGAGCAAATCGTAATTGATGACCGCAATATACAAAGCCACAGCCAGATAAAGCACAGCCATAAACGGCACAAAGCTTTCCGCAACTTTCGCAATCCGTTTAATCCCGCCAAAAATGATCACCGCAGTCATCAAGACCAGAAACAATCCGACCCAGGAAATTTCCAGATTCAGGCCGCCTAATGGCAGAATCAGGTTCGCCTGATCCCAGCCCCAGGCATGAGAGGTTGCTCCGGTAATGGCATTGGCCTGAACTGCATTGAAGACAAAACCATAAGTCGTGATCAATGCAATCGCAAAGACAATCCCGAGCCATTTCTGTTTCAGGCCTTGAGTAATGTAATAAGCTGGACCACCACGGAATTGCTGGTTTTTGTTATCTCGCACCTTAAACAACTGTGCCAAAGAGGATTCAACAAAAGCAGAACTCATACCCAAAAAGGCAGTAAACCACATCCAGAACACGGCACCGGGGCCACCAATCGCAATCGCAATGGCAACACCTGCGACATTGCCCACACCAACCCGGCTTGCCAATCCGGTGACAAAAGCCTGAAACGGAGTAATGCCGTGCGTATCCTGAACCTTGCCACGGCTATTTTTCATGACTTTCATGCTGTGCCAGAACAAACGAATTTGTACTGCACCGGTCATGATCGTGTAGAAAATACCGACTGCGACCAGAAACACCACCAGAAAATCCCATAAAGGACCATTCAGGGCATTAATCCAGCCGAGTAAGGTTTCATTTAACTGATCATTCATGTCACATCCTTATGAGCCTATGACTCATCGTATCAGGCATAAAAATTATGCAAAAAACTTCAAAATCATCTGAATAACAGTAGCATTGATTAAGTCAACAAAGAACGCACCACATAATGGAACAATCAGGAAGGCCTTATGCGATGCACCATACATATTGGTAATCGCCTGCATATTGGCAACCGCTGTTGGCGTTGCACCCATACCGAAACCACAATGACCTGCTGCAAGTACTGCAGCATCATAGTTTTTGCCCATGAGGCGGAAAGTGACGAAAGCTGCATACAAAGCCATGGTGATGGTTTGCGCACCCAGAATTACCATCAGGGGTCCTGCAAGGTCAGCCAATTGCCATAATTTCAATGATAACAATGCCATCGCCAAGTACAGCGACAATGAAGCATTACCGAACACATCAATCGCACGATCGAAAATCTGAACCTTGAAAACACCTTCCAGTACATTACGCAGAATGACACCACCCGCCAATGCCCAGACAAATGTTGGCAGTTCAAACGCAGTACCTTTACTGAAACCGGTCATAAACTCTGCAAAAGCCAAACAGCCTGCGAACAGGCCCAAGGTCGTGATTGCATTATCAGCGGTAATTAAACGCACCTGATGCGGATATTCAAACGGTACATATTCGTTGGTCGTGCTATCCATTGGTGTATTGTCACGCTTTTCGATCTGCTGATCGGTACGTGCAGTAGCCAGGTTATGACGATTGATCAGTAATTTGGCCAAAGGTCCACCAATGATCCCGCCGATGATCAGACCGAAAGTCGCACTGGCCATACCCAGTGCCAAAGCACCCTGAATGCCATGTTCAACTTCAAAAATCTCCCCCCATGCACCCGCAGTACCATGACCGCCGGTTAAGGTAACTGAACCTGCAATCAGGCCAATCAGTGGGTCAATACCAAGCAGTGTTGCCAGACTCATACCGACTGCATTTTGCAAAACAATAAAAATCGATATAGCAAACAGGAAAATTACCAGACCGACACCGCCTTCACGCAACTTGGAAAAGTTGGCACTCAGACCGATCGAGGCAAAGAAGATCAGCATAAAACTGGTTTGTAGCTCTGAACTGGTGGTGATGCTGTATCCCCACAGTGAATGCACCAGTAATGAGATAATCGCAGCAACCAAACCGCCTGCAACCGGCTCAGGAATATTGTAGCGCTTTAAAAAATCGATTTTATTAACCAGGAATCGGCCGAGTAACAAAACAATGACTGCGGCAATCAAGGTATAAAATGCGTTAAAAGTAAAATCCATAATTTTTTGCCCAAGATGATTTTGAATTTTTTATTTTTCTAAAAGTTATGGAGTGCGCTAGATTTCTAGCTCGCTCATTAGATGTTCATCTGGAAATATCCTGATTTGATCTATCACCTTTAGAAAAACAAACCGATTTATCATCTCTTTCAAACTTATGAATATCATCATCACGATCATATTCAACAAATGAGAGATTTATAAAAGCAACACCTTTTCTATTCCGATACTCAGTCTGTTGTAAAATTGCAGACAATTTTCAAACAGATGCGCATGCTGGTAAAAAAACTGTGTTTTAAGCTCAAAAAAAACATTCAGTGCTTGATGAGTGCTTTCAACCTAAAGACTTCATTCAAGCCATCTGGAATCGCGTTATTTAAAACAGATCTTAATCACGAAATGCATGAATTAAGATGAAAAGTCGTACATTATGCTGTTTCTTCGTATCAGGTTTTATTTCTTTTTATTAGCAATAGTTAATTTACCTATAAAAAATAATTATAAATTCTCATTTTTATATGAAGATTAATCTATATTTTAATTCAAAAAAAATATTAATCTTTTACTCGACACAAAATGAAACAGGGATCTTGAAATTAAATTATCTTGATTTTCAGTCAAAATAAACCAGTTCTCTGTGTGAAATTGTTATTGTTGAATGGTTCAAGCACTTGGGTTTTAAGCCATTTTTTAAATCAAAGACCAACTTTATGACTAAATCCATTGCTATCACTGAGGCGATTTATGCTCAGCTAAAAGCATGCGAAATTTCATTATTCAAGTCATTTTGCTGATAAATTGTTTTTTCAGCTGGCGAAGAATTAAATTTTCCTATCCCCCGTTCTGTTTGTTTAGTTTATAGTCATTGCAAACTCAATAAGGATATTCGACTGGACCCCATAATGGATCAAAATCTTGTTCATGCTGTAGATCACACCATCACTTCTCGCCATTCAGTGCGTGCTTTTTTAAATACCCCCGTTAGTACAGACACCTTAAAAGAGATTCTGGCGGTGGCCAGCCGCGCACCTTCAGGAACCAATACCCAACCCTGGAAGGTGTATGTGGTAACAGGTAAAAAGCGTGATGAACTCGTGCAACGTGTCTGTCAGGCACAAATGCAAATCTATGCAAATCCTGCATTGTCACAGCAGTATCAGGAAACTTTCGCCTACTATCCTGAACAATGGATCTCGCCATTTATTGAACGTCGTCGTGAAAATGGCTGGGGTTTATATGGCTTGCTGAATATTCAAAAAGGCGAAAAGGAAAAAATGGCGCGTCAGCAGCTGCGTAATTTTGAATTATTTGATGCCCCTGTCGGCTTATTTTTTACTGTACATCGGTCTTTGGCGATTGGGTCCAAAATGGATGTTTCCATGATGATCCAGAATGTTATGCTGGCAGCAAAAGCCCGCGGTCTGGACACTTGCCCGCAGGCAGCCTGGAATCACTTTCACCCGATCGTGCTTGATCTGGTCGGCGCACCCGATGATGAAGAGCTGGTCTGCGGTATGGCACTGGGTTATGCCGACCCAGAGCAAATTATTAACAGCTTTATTACCCCGCGCGTTCCCGTAGAAGAATTTGCCGTGTTTATCGATGAGTGATGCAAGCAGGGCTAAGCCAACTTGCTTAGCCCTCTGTCCAGACCAGTATTTTTATTATCTGAGAGGCAGCCAGCATCTATGCATTTTTTAGGCTGGGCATGTTGATTTTAAAAATCGCCCAAGCAGAAATACCGACAAAAACCAGCATGATCAATGCCATATTCAGTAAAGCATGCCAGATCAGAAAATTCAGTAATACACCGCCCAATAAACCACAGACAAATTGCATACTGCCCATAATGGCACTTGCAGTTCCTGCCCGCTCGCCCTGTTTAGCCATTGCTAAAGCCATGGCATTCGGACCAGTAAACCCAAGGGCTGCCACCACAATAAACATGCCTAACAACACCCAGAGCACAGAATCGACATCCAGACAGCCGAGCAAGATTAACCCTAATACACCGGCAAACTGCAGACAGGTGCCAATTTTCAGACGCTGCAATATCGAGAAACGCCCAGCCAGACGTTTATTCAAGGTCGAAAACAGCATGATCCCGAAGGCATTGGCACCAAAGGCATACGCAAACTGCTGCTCGGTCAGTTGATAACGATCCATCAGAATGGCCGAAGAAGCGCTGATATAACAGAACATCACCGCACCGGAAAAACAGCCGGCATAGAGCGGACGTCGAAAGCTTGGATCCTGAAAAATGCACCGGTACAAACTTATAACCTGTTGAAAGTTCAGCTTGAAACGGCGTTCTAGCTCCAGGGTTTCTTTAAAAAGAAAGTGTAAACAGGCCAGACTCAACAGACCGCAGCCCATCAACACCAAGAAGATCACGTTCCATTCATAAAACATCAATACCCAAGCCCCCAAGCTTGGAGCAATGATTGGCGCAATTGCGGTCACAATCATCATGCTGGCAAAGGCCTGAGCTGCTGAATGCATATCCAGACGATCACGAATTGCAGCGCGTGCCATGACCACCCCGACACAGCCACCGAGAGCTTGCAGAATCCGTGCAGCGATCAGGCTCCATTCATCCTGCGCAAAAACACACAGCAAACTTGCCACAATGTATAAGCATAGCCCAAAATATAGTGGCGGTTTACGCCCAATCCGGTCACTGATCGGACCATAAATCAGTTGTCCGATCGCCAGACCGAAGAAATAAGCTGGCAGGCTATTGGAAACCATTTGGGTACTGACACCAAAATCTGCTGCCATGGCCGGTAAGGCCGAAAGATACATATCAATGGACAAAGGCCCGAGTGCACTTAAGGTCGCCAGCAACACAATCCAGGACATGGCATAAGGTTGTTGTACTATTTTATTTGTTGTCATAAGCATGAAGATTTAAAGCGCTAATATGCAGACAAATTAACACAGTGCATAGTATGATTTAGCCTGAAATGAAGATTTATAAATATACTATTTTCATTAGCCTATTCAGATTCAGCTCTAAGACTGCAGTATAAAGGATGACCTTTGAAATCTTGGCTCACTCGTCTCAAGCAAACCACCTATAATACGACTTTGATGTATAACCTGCGCATGATGACGGCATTTGCAGGTACCGCCTTTGTTCCCTATTTTATGGGACAACAATTGATGACGATTCCACTGACTTTAGGTGTGGTCGCAGCCGGTTTAAGCGATATTGATGACCGCTTTTCGGTGCGGATTTTAAATCTGCTCTACACCTACATTGGCTTCTTTATTACGGCAGTAGGCGTATATCTGCTTTTTCCTTATCCCCTGCTGTTTGCCTTGGCCTTAATTGTGTCCTGTATTGCCCTGATTTTGCTGGGTTCACTAGGGCGACGCTATGCCACGATTTCTTACGGCTGTCTGGTGATTTCCGTTTATTCCATGCTCGGGGTAGAGCTGTTTGATGAATGGTATAAACAGGCTGGTTTATTGGTCATCGGCGCGATGTGGTACGGTCTGCTGTCGACCCTCAGTTTCCTGATCTTCCCTGCCCGGTTGGCGCAAGACAAGCTTGCCATTTCCTATTCTGCGCTCGGTGACTTTTTATATGCCAAGTCCAATCTGTTTGATGTGGACATGACCCCGAAAAGCTATCAACAAAGCATGATTGAACTCTCGCTGGAAAATGGCAAACTGATTGCGATTTTTAATGAAATGAAAACTGCCCTTTTGACTCGCCTGAAAGGCGACCGTGGGCAAAAAGATACCCGTCGCAGCCTGCAATATTATTTTGTGGCGCAGGATATTCATGAACGTGCCGATTCAGCGCATATTGATTATCAGAAACTGGCCAAGATTTTCCAGCATAGCGATATCCTGTTCCGCTTCCAGCGCATTATGTCAATTCAGGGCAAAGCCTGTAAGGACCTGAGTGAAAGTTTGCTAATGCGCAAACCCTATGTGCATAACCAGCGCTTTAAGCATACCTTTGACAACCTGAGACAGTCTCTGGATAAGTTACGTCAGGAGCAGCAGTATGATCAGGTCTGGATTAGCGCCCTGTTTGCGTTGTTTCAAAACCTGAAATCGATTGATGCCCAGTTACGCAACCTGGAAACCGAGCAAAGTATCAAATCCGAGCGTTTCAAACATATCGAAAACCAGCTCAGAGATGATGACCTGAAAGGCTGGGATGATATCAAGATTCGGATTAAGCAGCATTTGACACCCGAGTCGGTACTGTTCCGGCATGCCATTCGCCTGTCGATTGTGCTGCTGATCAGCTATATCTTCGTACAGGTCAGCAATATTGAATATGGTTACTGGATTTTATTAACGGCACTCTTTGTCAGCCAGCCGAACTTTAACGCCACCAAACGGCGTTTACGTCTGCGTATTGTCGGTACGTTGGTCGGTATTATTCTCGGTTATGCCATTCTGTATTTTGTGCCTTCCATCGAAGGACAATTATTACTTCTGGTATTGAGCGGGATTCTATTCTTTGAATTACGCAGTAAACAGTATGCACAGGCCACAGCCTTTATTACGATTTTAGCGCTGATCAACTTCAATCTGGATGGTATGGGCTATGCCGCGGCCATCCCGCGTATGATCGACACCTTGATTGGCTGTGCGATTGCCTGGTTCGGCGTCAGCTTTATTTTCCCGGACTGGAAGTTCCGGCGTTTGCCTCGAAGTATCAAACGCAGCTTGCAAGCAGAAGCGGATTATTTGAGCGAAGTGATCGAGCAGTATAAGTCAGGACGTAATAACGGCCTGAAATATCGGATTGTGCGCCGTGCTGCTCATAATACCGATGCCGAGGTAGCCTCACTGATTTCGACATTGGCCACTGAACCGGATATTGATCCGGTACAAAAATCGCTAGCCTTTGAGTTCCTTTGTCTGAACCATACTTTTATCAGTTATATTGCTGCACTGGGCGCACACCGGGAAAAAATTGAAGATCAGGACATTCTGAATTTACTGGACAAAGCTCTCGAGAACATTCGTGGTGCATTGTTACGAGATGAAATGCCCGATTTAAGTGCGCAAAATATGATTCCCCATATTCGACAGCGCTTGGCTCAAGATCAGGAGCAAGATCAGAAATCCCTGATCATTTTGCAGCAGCTGTCTTTAATGTTCAGCATTTTAAAGCAGTTGAGTCAACTGAAACAAAGTTTGAGTCATGAGCGTGATGAACAGGCAACTGAATTAGGTTCATTATAATTTGGCTGATTTTGGAACAATATACTCACTGAATTGGTACAATTAGTGCTAAACTTTTTACAGTTTAAAATCTGCTAATTTCACTATGACCGCGAAAAATTTATACGCTTATACCCTCCAGCCTGTGAACTATGAAATTTCAGAAGCCGAGCAGCGTCATGCTCAGCTGGTGATCTGGCGTAGTACCAATAAAATTGGCATGAAAGCATGGCTGATCATGGGTGCTGTTGTTGCACTTTCTATTCTGGGCATTCTGCTCCTGAAGAACTATTCTACCGTGTTCTGCTGGGTGGCCATTGTCTGTGTGGTGTTGTATTACCTGATACGTACCTTTGGTCTGGAATGGTATGTTAAACGCAAGATGAATGAATTTCCGGTACAGGAAATCAAAGGTGTTCGCCTGGGCGTACAACCACATGGCATCGTGATGCGTCAGAAAATGGGCATGCAAGAAGGTGTTGGGGCGATTAGCTGGAAAGACATCTATGAATGGTACAACACACCAGAATTCATGTTGGTCAATTTCAAGGTAAAAGGCCAGCAAGGTGCATATATCCTGCCGAAACGTCTGGACAGCAAAAACTTCTCTTTCGCCACGATTCGCAAGCATCTTGAAGCAGAAGTCGGCGCAGCAAAACAAATCTAAACTGTTCTTTCTTCAGTGAAAAACCTCCTGTCCCGGCATGGAGGTTTTTTTAATCTCAAAACAATAAATGATAATGAGAATAAATATTATCCTCAACACCTATAATTCGAGCTTAAACTTCAGTTATAATTTTGCCACTTTTATAGATCTCACCCTTAATCTGACGACCATGTTTAAAAAGACATTTTTCCAAATCCACTGGTTTCTGGGGATTACAGCAGGTTTAATCCTCTCGATAATGGGGGTCACTGGCGCAATCTATTCCTATGAACAACAAATATTAAAATGGATGAATAGCGACAGTTATACGGTTCAGGTTCAGCAACGTGACAAACTCACGCCTGCCGAGCTGTATCAGCACTTTAACCGTACTGCGCCTGACATGAAGATCAACAGTATTACCGTGGCACAAGATCCAAGTGCTTCGAGTACCGTGAATGTCGCTAAAGAAGGCGCACGGCGTGGTCAGAACATCATGATCAACCCGTATACTGCGGAAGTCTTACCAGAGATTAAGGGTCGGGAGTTTTTCCAGTTTATTCAGCAACTGCATCGTAATTTGACGGTTGGTCCAGTAGGTAAACAGATTACCGGTGCCTGTACCCTGATGCTGATCTTTTTTGTCTTGTCAGGTCTATACCTGCGCTGGCCGAAACGTCATTCGATCAAGCAATGGTTCTTTGTAAAACCTCAGCTGAAAGGCCGTAATTTTATCTGGGATCTGCACGCTGTTGTGGGAACCTGGGTGGTGATTTTTTACCTGATTTTAGCCTGTACCGGCCTGTACTGGTCTTATGACTGGTGGCGCAATGGCATGTTTAAGGTACTGGGTGTAGAGCGTCCGCAACCGGAAATGCAGGCCAATGCCGGCAATAACCGTGGTGAAGGACATCCAGGCGGCGAACGTGGCCCACGTGCTGAAGGTGAAGCACGCGAAGGTCTCAGCCCTGAAACTACTGTCCGTGCACTAGACCAGAGCTGGATTGGCTTTAACACTGAATTTTCAGATAAGTATTCTACCGTAACGTTTAACCTTCCAAAAAAACCGGATGGCGAAATGCAGCTGAGCTTTGTGGATCCGATCGCTCAACATGAGCGTGCACGAAACAGTGCTACTTATAATTACCAGACAGCTGAATTTACCGAAGTCGAGCTGTATGAAGATAAAAAGCTCAATGAAAAGATCATGAGCAGCATGTTACCGGTGCATCGTGGCAGCTTCTTCGGCCCGATCTATCAGTTCCTTGTCATGGTCGCAGCCTTGTTGATGCCATTGTTCTTTGTGACAGGTTGGATGCTCTATCTGAAACGTCGCAAACAAAAACGCTTAACGCTGGAAGCACGTCAGGGTGCGACTGCAGTGAACGTCGATGAAAATGCCAAACCGTGGCTCATTGCTTATGCCTCACAAACAGGGGTTTCTGAGCAACTGGCTTGGCGTACAGCAACTGCCCTACAGGAAGCACGCCAACCGGTAACCGTCAAGCCGGTACAGCAACTGACGCTTGCCGATTTACAGCAAACCGAACAGGTATTATTTGTTGCCAGTACTTATGGCACAGGTGAAGCGCCGGATCTGGCTTCTTCTTTTGAGAAAAAAATCCTGTCTGCTCAAGCTGATCTCAGTCATTTAAGTTATGCTGTATTGGCCTTAGGTTCTCAGGAATATCCAGACAGCTATTGCAGTTTTGGTCACCGTATTGATCAGTGGTTAAAACAGAATGGTGCCCAGCAGCTATTCAATACAATTGAAGTCGACAATGCCAACAACGAGCATATCCAGCAATGGAATACTGCACTGGCACAAGTCACTCGACTTGAGCTACAAGCGATGAGTATCGATAAGACCTTTGATCACTGGAACCTGAGTAAACGTGAAGTCCTCAATCCAGGTAGTCTGGGTGCGCCTGCCTTCAATATCGAACTGACCCCTGAACATGAAGCCATCTGGCAAGCAGGTGATATTGCCGAGGTTCAACCAGGGAATAGCCAAGAACGTATTCATGCATTTATGCAAAAGCACCAGATTGCAGCGGGTACAGAGGTCCCATCTCTGCATCAAAGCATTGAACAGGCACTCTGGGATCGTGATCTGACTCAAGCTGAACCTTTTGATTCTCTGGATCAGCTCCTCACGCAATTACCGGCTTTGGCAACACGTGAATACTCGATTGCCAGCATTCCAAGCCAGCAGGTTTTGCGTCTGGTGGTACGTCAGCAAACCGACACGAATGGTAATCTCGGTCTGGGTTCCGGCTGGTTGACTCAACATTCAGCGCTTAATGCACCCATTGCACTGCGTATTCGCAGCAATGAGTCTTTCCACCTGATTGATGACAACCGCCCGATTATCTGTATTGGTAATGGTACCGGGATTGCGGGATTATTAAGTCTGCTCAGTGCGCGTAACCGTCAGGACTATAGCCAGAACTGGCTAATCTTTGGTGAACGTCAGCGTGAACATGACTTCTTCTTTGAAGAAACCATTCAGGCCTGGCTGCAAATGGGAACCCTGAAACGTCTCGATCTTGCGTTTTCTCGCGACCAGCAGGAAAAAGTCTATGTACATCACAAATTGCGTGAACAGGCTGAAGAACTGAAAGCCTGGATTGCTCAAGGTGCAGTGATTTATGTCTGCGGTAGCATCAATGGTATGGCCAGCGATGTGGATCAGGCCCTGACCGAGATTCTCGGTGAAACAATGCTAGATCAATTACGCCTGGATGGACGTTATCGCCGTGATGTATATTAAGATAACCTGATATGCTAAAAACCGGGCTCAATGGCCCGGTTTTTATTGAAGATGCAAAAGCAATAATAAGAATATGAATAAGAAAAAAGGAACCCTGGATGCTCAATCAACTTAAACGAAGTCTTAGCCTGATCTCTGGCTTGATCCTATGTATCAATAGCGTCTGGTTACTGAGCCAAGGTCAGAGGCATTTTGCTATTGCCCTGTCGATCTTCATTGGGGTGGCACTCATCCTGTCCGCCTTATTTTTTTCATCTATTCAGCGCTGGAAACAGAATTCCCGATTCAGAACCTTGTTCTGGAACAGTCTCTGGGGCGGATTTTTATTCTGGATAATCAGTGTCGCGGCTTTCTTTGTTTATATCCAGATGTCAATCAACCCGAATATTCCGGCACGACCTGCTGCAGCGATTTTAGTATTAGGCAGTGGCATTAATCAGGGTCAGCCCTCACCCATCTTAAAAAATCGTCTGGATACCGCAGCAAAATATGCAGAACGATATCCAAATACTTTAATCATTATGACCGGTGGACGAAATTTCCGGGAGAGACAGAGCGAAGCTGAAGTCATGCAAAGTTATATCTACACGGGTGGTGTTTCAAAAAGTATGCTGGCATTAAACGAATCCATTATTGATATAAAAGAACACTAAATCAAAGGCTTTGAAATGATTTTCAAGCTTTTTGGAGAAGTTGCAGCT